>JAPOVQ010000013.1 GCA_026708035.1 Chloroflexota bacterium
AACAGCGCCGGGTCGACCTGCCCACCACCGAGGACATCCGCGGATACGTCGCGGACTTTCGGAACTTCCTGCGCGAAGGCACGATCCCGGAGCGCAAGGCCCTGATCCGCAACTTCGTGGAGGGCATCGAGGTGGTCGACGACGAGGCCACGCTCACATACACCATTCCCATGCCCAACGATGGGGTGACCCAGGAATCGGCCACGGTTCTCGATTTCGTCCAGTCCGGCCTCGTCAGATGGACGGATCGGGCCTTCGGAATCAGGGGGCGGGGGACCGAATCCCTCCGCGCGCCACGCTTCCAGGCTGGCCACGCGCGGCCTCCGAGGGCTCGGCGGCGCCGCGAACCGACGGGAGAGGACGACCGTGCGGCGGATAGCCATCATCGGCGGAGGGATCTCGGGGCTAGCCGCCGCATGGGGCCTGCATCACCACCCGGACCGCTTCGACTTCCGGCTATTCGAAGCGCGGGACCGGATCGGCGGAAACGCAATCACCGCCGACATGCCGCAGGACGACGGCAGCTCCATTCCCTTCGACATTTCCGTGACCGCATGCATTCCGTCGGTGTACGACCACATCGTCCTGCTGATGAAGCAGTTCGAGATTGATTTGGTCGACACCCGTTTCAGCTACAGCGTGAAGTATCGCGGCCAGATCTACGCCCACGACTTCGACTCCGAGATCAGAGAGCAGCTGCAGGTCGAGATCGCCAAGTTTCAACGACTCTTGCGCCGTCTGCACTGGATTGGCTGGCTGAGCCGCACCCGGTCCAAGCTGCTGAACGCGCTCAACCCGTTCAATTACATCAGCATGGGCACGGTGCTGAATCTGGGCGGATATTCCGGGGATTTCCGCTACAAGATCCTGAAGCCGATGTTCGTCAATTTCCTGATGGCGACCAACGTGTTCGATATGCCCGCCGCGCTCTTCGCGAGGTACCTCGACTTCTTCGATATCGAGACCGCCACCCCCATGCAGACATGGGACCAGGGGACGCGACGCATTTACAAGAACCTGTCGGCGGGTTTTCGAGACAAGCTCTACCTCAACCGACCTGTCAGAAAGGTGTACCGGCAGCCGTCCGGCGTCGTCGTCGAGGACGAAGACGGCGTGACGGAAACGTTCGACGAGGTGGTTTTCGCGTGCAATGCAAACCAGACGTTGATGATTCTCGACAAACCCACGCTGCTGGAGCGCTATATCCTCTCTTCAATTCGGTATGAAAGCGAGCTCCACAATCACACCGTCGTGCACTCCGACGCCGCAGTTCTTCCCGACAATGAAGCGATGCCGTTGGAAACGCGGAGCAACCATATCGAGCAGTACGGCGCGCGACCAGACAACTATGAAATCACGTACATCATGCACAACCAGCAACCCTGGGCCAAGCAGTCCGACAAACCTTGTCTCGTCACCTACAATCCGATCAGCGCGATCGATAGTGAAAAGATTGTCGACAGATGGTGGTTCCAACATATCGTGCACGATGTGCGCCATGTGGCATGGGTTATGAATCTCTTCCAATTCATTCAAGGCAGAAGGCAGACATGGCATTGCGGGGCGCATACGCTGGTCAACAGTCAGGAAACATGCTTTGTAAGCGGTCTGGCCGTCGCAACTCAGATTGGGGCTGACTATCCCTTTGACGACGCCAGGGCACGGCGGTCATTCAATCACTATGGAAGCATCATGCATGGTTGGCGATTCAAAAAGGCGAAAGGCTAATACTCGAAAGTCTGTCGTAGCACTCGTCCTTATTAATCGTTGATTCGTCTATTGATATCTCGTTGCCGCTGGGCAGGTGGAGTTGTATAATGCGGCACAGGGACGACAGGCCCTTGCGAGCTTAGGGCAAGCACAAGGACTAGGTCGGATGGCCGTCGCAGACAGTACGTCGACCCGTCAGTTAAGCCTGTCCGAAGAGCTGCTCCTGATGTTGCTCAATGAAGAGAGCGGCTACTTTCACCAGGTTCCAGGATGGCGCCTGAACTGCGCCGTGGTCGGCGCGGCGCTGGCCGAGCTGTCGCTCATGTCGCGCATCGACACGGATATCGAGTCGCTGTTTCTCGTCGACGGGACGGAGACGGGCGACCCGACGCTGGACCCCATTCTCAAGGAGATTGCGACCGAGCCGGGCCGGCATAACGCCCAGTATTGGATCGAACGGCTGGCGCCCCGCGCCGATTCAATCATCGATCTCACGCTCGATCGCTTGGTTGAAGTGGGGATTCTGGATCATCACGAGGGCGGGTTTTGGACGCTTGCCCGGGCCGCGCGGCAGGCGGATGTGTTCGGCGGCTCCTCAGAGCGATCCGCGGCGCAGTTTGTGAAGACCCGCATCGGCAAGGCGATCTTCAACAACGAGATTCCCGACCCGCGAGACGTGATCATCATTTGCCTCGTCAATACCTGTGATGTATTTCGCTTCATATTCCAGCTTGAAGAACGGGATGAGGAGCGGATTCATTTCATCTGCAATATGGACTTGATCGGCCGGTCAATCGCCGATGCCGTGGCCCAGAGCCTTGCCGCGCCGCTGCTCCAGCATTCCGCCCTGTCCAAGAAGATTCCAACCGTCCCGCTGTGGCGGTTGCTGCTGAATCGGCATGTTCGCAGCGGGAACTTTCCGGCCCTATTCGCGCAGCTCACGGAAGAGTACGGGCCGGTATTCATGATCCGTCCGCCCCTTGTGGCGCCAATGATTTTCATCGGTGGCCTCGAGGTGAACCGCTGGGTCCATCGGAGTGGGCGCAGATACCTGAGGACGAGGGACTATTTTGCGGACTTCGAGAAGGTCTATGGCGCGTCGGGCGTATTGCCGTCCCTGGATGGCGCCGACCACTTTCGGCTTCGCAAGTCGTTGGGCCCAGGGTATTCCCGCGGCAGGCTCGCGGGGCAGCTGGACCAGGTTTACCGGCATGCGCGGGGCTATATGGCGGATTGGGAGGTTGGAGCAACCTACCAAGCGACGGAAATGTGCCGGCGAATGATCAACGCGCAGCTTTCGCCGCTTCTGATCAGCGTTGATTCGCAGGATGTCTTCGCGGACTTGGCGCGATTCAAGGAACGGGCGCTGAGCGTTCACGTCGCAAAGGTTCTGCCCAAGTTCATGCTGCGGACCCCAGGCATGAAACGCCGGATGGGATCCTTGGACATCCTGCTGAAGAGGGTGCGGATTGGCCACACGCCCGCCCAGCGGGCTGGATGTCCGCGCGATCTTGCGGATGACCTTCTCAGCCTGCACGCGAGCGATCCGCAGTTCGTCCCGGAGTCGAATTTGCCCTTCGCGCTGTCGGCCGCGCTGATCGCAAGCGTCTACCTTGGCGACATGTTCAGCTTCGTGTTGTACGCCATGGCGTCGCAGCCGGAAATTCACGCGAAAATCCGTGACGAGGCTGACGCCTTGTTTGCCAATGGCGACCCAAGTGGAGAGGCATTCAGGCCACGGGAGATTGACGTCACCCACCGCTTCCTCATGGAGTGCCTGCGGGTGTACCCGATCGTCCCGATGTCCATTCGGAACGTGATGAATTCGTGCGTGGTGGAAGGCTACGAGCTGCCCGTCGGGTCCCGGCTGCACATTGCCCAGACGGCCACGCATTACATGAAGGATGTCTTTCCAGACCCCTTCAAGTTCGACATCGACCGTTACCAGCCGCCGCGCAATGAGCATCGCGGTCCCGGGTACGCCCCCTATGGGTTGGGCACGCACCGGTGCCTTGGGACGGGATGGGTGGAGCTGCAGCTTGCGGTCAACGTGCTGATGATCGCGCGCCACTTCACGATTGAGACGTCCCCGCCGAACTTCGAGCTCGGGTTTAGCCCGCTGCCGTCGAGCAAACCGAGCAAGAAGCTGAAGTTCCGCATTGCCGAGCAGCGCCGCGAACTGACCGTCTAGGGCGCCTCGGCTCGCCCGAGTGACGCGCCGAGCCTAGCCGGGTTTGCGAGCCAGAAAACAGTACAGCGGCGTGAAGATCCCGGCCCTGCCCCCCGCGACATAGGCGTTGGCAGTGCGATGCATCAGGGCGACGACGTTAGCGGAGCCGTTCGGGAACATTCCCAGCTTCTCGACCAGCTTGAAGGTCGCGATGAGCGCTCGTCGGCCGAGCGGTGTTCGGCGCAGGGCATTGCTCAGCGTTTGGCGCTGGCTCACCATGGGCTGATACCAGGGAGTCGTCGCATCATTTGACGCGACGGCCAAATCCCGCCCCTCGACGACCTGAAAGCCCGCCGTTTCGAGGTCGCGGTTGACTTGGCCCATCGTCGCGATGTCCTTGAGCGCGATGGAGTACTTGAGCTCTTGTTCGATGTGCCGGTGCCGCTTGTCGCTGGGATTGAACGCGTCCGTCAGGCACATTTCCTGACCCCAGAAGAGCGCCCCCGGCTTTAGCACGCGGTAGATTTCGGCGAACGCGCCGGCCTTGTCCGGCGCGTGGCACGTCGACTCGATTGCGTAGCCCCGGTCGAAGGTGTCGTCCGCGATGGCGCCCATGTCCATGAAACTGCACGCGAGGTAGTCGGCCATGTGGTCAAGACCAGCCTCGGCGTCGAGCGACTTCGCCTTCTCCAACTGGATGTCGTTGCTGTTGACTCCGAGGACGCTCACGCGGGCCTCGCGGATGACCCGGCGCATCGGGCCGCCGATGCCGCAGCCGACGTCGATCACCGTCATGCCCTCGCGCAGCTCCAGCTTGTCGATTATCAGCCGCTGGTGCCGGGTCTTGGAGTCCTCCAGGCTTTCGCGGGGTGACAGCGGCGCGAAGTGGAGCGATTCGCCCCAGCCGAACACCATGAATTCGCCGCAGAGGTCATAGTATTCCTTCACGGTTGTGGCGTGGTCGTAGCCGCTCCCGCCGTCGTCATCCTCCGTCGCTCGGCGCAGCCATCCGCTGAAGTGCCGCACGCGGCGGTTGGCGTCTCCCCCGCGGTACGCGCCTTTCAGCCCTCGGGAAAGGTTGCGGAGCTGTCCAAGCTCCTTGGCTAGCGGGAGTTGCACGCCTGGTTCAAGCAGCCGCTCGGCGGCCGGGGACACGCGAGCGCGCCCGGCATGTCATGAATCTGTCGTCGGCGAAGCCTGTTCGTCGTCCTCGTGGCGCCGATACACCTCTTCGATGGCCACGTCGAGGTCGGCCCACTCGCGTTCGACCATCGAGCGCAGCCGCATGTTCTGGTAGGCGCCCCACACGGTCATGGCCGGCGGCACTAACACGATGCTGACGATCAGCGAATAGGCGATCGTGATCGCCGCGGTTATACCGAACTGCTGGGATGCAAGGAGCGGCGAAGCCGCCAGGACGCCCAGGCCGAGCGCCGTGGTCATGGCTGAGCCCAGCAGCGCCGAGCCCGTCGTCGCCAGCGTGCGCACCGCCGCTTCCTCCGGGTTGCGCAGACGGGCGAATTCCTCCCGGTAGCGATGTATCACGTGGATGGTGTAGTCCACGCCGATGCCGATCGAGAGCGCGGTGATGATCGACGTGATGAGCGAGTAGGGGATTCCCAGCAGCGCCATCGTGCCCAGCACGCAGATCAGCACGAGCACGATGGGCCCCACGGCGACAACCGCGAGCGCCGGCTGGCGCACCGTCAAGTAGAAGAACAGGGCCAGCACCGTGAGGGCCGCCGCGACCGTCGTGGCGATCGCCTCGGTTTGTCGCTCGGTAATCGAGTCCGTGACCGTGATCGAGATGATGCTTTCCGACGTTGCGGTGATGTCCTCGTCGTCGCCGGCCCACAGGTCCTCGAGATCCTGCTGCAGCGCCGTCGTCAGGTTGGGGTCGCCCCCGTAGCTCTGAAATTGAACCAGCAGGGAGTCGACGCCCTGCGGATCGTTGACCAGCAGGCGGCCAACGGCCGGGTCCATGGCCTCGAGCCGGTCGAGGATTTCCTGCATCAGCTCAGGATCGAGCTGCAGGCCCGCTGAGGCCTCCTGGAAGAGAGCTGCGATTTCGGGGTCGTACTTGTCGCCCGGCACGCCGCTGTCGGTCGTCCAGTCGCGCAGCAGCAATTCAAACGAGGTCTGAATCGGCCCTGCGGCCGCCGGCGGGCGCCGGGTCTCGTCCGCGAAAGCGGTGGTCAGGTCCTGCATGTTGAGCAGGGTGCGTGTTTCCGTGGCCTCGGCCTTGATGAGCACATTGGTCACCTCGGCCGTGCCGCCAATGGCCGCTTCCAGGGTGTCCAGGTCCGCCAGCACGGCTCCGCCCCTGGGAAGCACGTCGCGGATGTTGAATTCCGACTTCAGCCCGGTTGACGCAATCCCCAGCCCAATCGTGACCGCGGCCACGGCGATGATGTAATACGCCGGCCGGCGGGTCACGCTGCGGCCCAGCAGGCCGGCCAGACGCTCAATGCCCGGCAAGGCGTGGACGATTGGGCGGGGCGGCTTCAACGTGCCCTTCTTCTCGCGCCGCCGGTCCATGATCGTCCGGCTGGCCGGGACCAGCGTCAGCATGACGATCAGGCTCATTGCAATGCCCATGCCCGCGACCACGCCAAAGTCACGAACGATGCCGATTGGCGAAAAGAGGCTGGCCAACATTCCGACGATCGTCGTGATCGCCGCCAGCAGCAGCGGCACGGCCACAATGCGCAGTCCCGTGCGAATGGCCTGGCGCACCTCTCCGCCCTCGAGACGTTGCTCGCGGTAGTGCGAGATGGTCTGAATGGCGTAGTCCACGGTGAGGCCGATCACGATGATCGGCACCATGGTGGTCAGCGAGTTCGGCGGGCCGATGAGCCCCAGCGCATTCGGACCGAGCCAGCCTTCGGCGCCGATAATCCAGATGATCGACACGAGGAGTCCGCCCAGCGTCAGCAACATGTCGGACAACGTGCGCATGAAGAGCACCAGCAGCAACGCGATCAGAATGAAAGCCACGCCGATGAGGGGACCCATTCCCGTCTCCGTGGCCTCCGTGTACTCGTCCTCGAGGATGATGAACGACACGCTGCTTGCGCTTAGCGGACCCTCAGAAGATTTAGACAGTTCATTGATCGTTCGCTCAGCGGTCTTCAGGCGCTCGTCGCCGGTGTCGAGCAAGCTGATACTGCCGATCGCGACCCGCGTGCCGTCGGTGTCGGTGCCGGTCATCGCCGCAAGGGCCGGCTGAATCTCCGGGAGTACGCGGACAGTATCGATTTGGGCCTGCGTCACCGAGTCGAAACTATCGGTCTGGAGTGCGAATTTGATCAGTCCCGACGGCGCAAACACTGGATTGGTCGGAGCCAGGAGCTCTTGCACGGCCGGGTCGCTCACGATGTCATTGACGAGACCGTCCATCTGGGCGAGCCCGGCGGGCGTGAGCGCGTCCCCGCGGAAAATGAGGGTGACGGCGCTGATCTCGCCGTGGTCCCCGAAGAGCTCATTAATCTCGGCCATCGCGTCGGAAATGGGACTGTTGTCGGGGAGCGTCTCCGCGGTCGTCGGAGGCGGCGCGCGGACGACGGCTCCGGCTCCCAGCGCGAGAGTGACGAGGAAAAGGACGAGGAGTGTGATCCACGGGCGCGCCGTGACCAGCCGGCTCAGCGTGCCGAGTACCTGATTCATAGCCTGCCCTTCAATCTCGATTGGGTTCGTGACGCGTTGCGCATGGCGTCCCGATACGGTGCCTGGGAGTCAGGGCCAACTTGGCCGGTCATTGTAGGATTTCGTCGGGTTGCTTGAGGAGTGGATTCGTAACCTCGAGTGGGTCGGAATAGAATTGTTTGCAGTACGTTCGAAACGGCATGATTTCACCGTCCGAACGACAGAGGCGGGGCAGGGAGCGGTGCTGCTTGTGCTCCCAGATGACCACGTCCTGCAAGACGTCCCGGTTTTGCATGGCCGCGATAAATCTGTTCATTAGCGGCGCGCGAAGCTTCACCGGGAGAAAGCCGAGGCCGGCAATCAAGCGCTTCGGTCTGCGTATCTCCCGCATCTGCGAGACCAAGGACAAGTCGATCAGCGTGCCGTCAACCGGCGTCGACAACACCCAAAACCGTAAATCCATCCCGATGGTGTGCTCGCGAATCTTCACGTACGAATAGCCCAGCCCGAAGATTCGAGTTTTTGCGGTGATTTCGAACGTCAGCTTGGCGATCTTGGCAATTGTCCTCACTCGCTTGAAGTCGAAGTCGCTCTTCAGACAGGGCCCGTCGACGATCAGCCGCTCGGCACGGTCGACGTTGTCGTAGCCGTGCACGTATCGCAGGTGACCCAGGTCCACCGAGTTCTCCGTCGTCTCCTGGGGGTGACCGGCGAAGCGCATGGTCCTGATCTTAAAGTCGGTCCAGCCGGGCTCCTCCCGCGGGTACGGCGGCAGACTCCATTGCGGCGCCCGCCCTTCGATGCCCCACCAGGCGAAGACCAGGCCTATTACTTCCTGCGTCTCGAAGACCCGCAGTTTCGCGGTCTTGGGCGGGTCGGCGTAGGGCGTGGCGACGCACTGGCCGCCGGCGTCAAACTCATAGCCGTGAAACGGACACACCAGCCGGCCGTCACAGATCCGGCCGCCCGCGTCAGGCCCCAGGTCGGCGCCCAGGTGCGGACAATAGGCCTCGGCGACGCAGACGCGCCCGCCGGCGTCACACCAGGCGACGATGTTCTCCCCCATCCACGTCCGCTGGATGAGCCTGGACTTGACGAGGTCCGCCCGGCTGGCGATGAAATACCAGCCCTCGGGAAACGGAGAGGGCAACGGGGCGTTCTCGATCCGCTTGCGTCGGGTCGCCAACCATCAAGACTCTGCGCCGAGCCGCCCGCACTCTAGCACGCCTTGAAGTTGGATCGAGTTTCATTGGCTTGACCTCAAGTTGATATCTCATGAGAATACACGCGTGGATTGATCATGGAAGGCGCAACATTTCGCGATACTTGATTCGTGGCTCATTGTCGAGATTGCCGCCCCCGGTAAGAGCAAAAATGTTCACAAGAACTAAGTGATATGGTTAGTCGTAAACACAACTATGGCGGCCCCTGGTATCACGGATCCGATCGAAAGCTAACCATACTCAGACGCGGAAGCTCAATCACCAAGGCGAAGAGTGTCGCGAAGGCATTCTCGCACCTACCGTCACTCGTTTCATGGTCCGTCACAGCCCGGATTCGGCATGACGGTGCTGCGCCCGGATTTCTATACATCGTTGCCGAAGAGATTGGACCCGATGACGTCCACCCGCATCCGCATCCGGTCAATGTCGACCGCTGGGAATGGCTGACCGAACGGGAGCTAGAGCTCGAGCTCATCGAGCGGACGGTGGTGACGGCCGGTGAGCGACTGACGGACGAAGAAATCGCCGAGGCGAGGCGCAAGCAGAAAGAGCGAGGCGAGGAGTCGTTCCTCGAGTGGTCGGCCTGACGGCGCCGACGCCTCACATGGACTCGGGCGCTTCCCCGGTGTAAAACGCGGTCGTCTGCTTCGCCGCCGCGGCCGCGGATTCGGGATCCGTTCCGGCCGCCGCCGACGCTCGTCCCCAGCCCTCGCTGCTGCCGGTGATGGACGCCTTGCCGTCCGCCGAGGTGGCGAACTCCATTTCGTCAGGCTTCGGCGCGTCCGGCTCCGCGAGATACAGCGCCAATCCCAGGAAGCCCATCTCCCACCCGACGCCGACCGCCCCCGGCCCGTAGGTGTCCCAGTGCTCCGACAGGTGCGCCGTGTGCGTGAGCGTCAGCCGTGCGCGGCCCGATCCTTTATCGGCCACGCGCACATCCACCCAGCTCAAGCTCCCGCCGAACTCCCATGTGAGGGCGTAGTGTGACTGTTGCTCGCAGTCGGTGATCGCGCCGCCGGCATTGCCTTCCACCTGGTAGCGCCCGCCGAGCTGGAAATCCCCGCTCACCGGCGCAAACCATCGCGGTATGCGCTCGCCGTTGGTCACCGCGTCCCACAGGTCTGCAAGCGTCGTCTCGTAGCTGCGCGCAAGCGTGACCCCGCCGGCGGGTCGTCCATCGCGATCCCGCAATGACACCGAGCGCTCCATCGCCCCGAGGTGATGGTCGACGTCGAAGTTCATGGGCTTCCACCGGCCGTTCACGTGCGGAGTGTTAGTCCGGAGCTTAGTCCAGGAATCGGCGCCCTGCCGCAAGAGCGTCGCTGACGCCATGTGGGGCACGGTAGGAAGAAAGAGCGGCCAGGTGCGAAATCTTCGGTGCGGCCCTTACCCTGTGGGCGCGGGACCGTCGGGTTTCGCTCCTGCGGAAACGGAGTGCGTGGCGGGATGAAACCGCACCGACTGATCCTTTGCAACGACGGAGGCACGCTGGTCGCGCCGACCATGGAAGCGCCGATTGGCGCCGAAGGGCTGGCGCGGCTGGCCATCGCCCCCCTCCGCGACACCCAGATCGACACCTTGTATTGGCAGCTCGGCACCGATCCCTTCCTCGGCACGCCCACGCATCGCCTGTCCGACCACTACAGCCACGACACCGCGGTTGGCCCGCGCTGGGGCCAGGACGGATCGCCGTTCACGACCGCTTCCAACTGGCGCATCCATGAGAACGCCAGGCAGATGTCCGAGTCGGGCGCCGATCCCGCCGCCGTCGTCATCGAGCACGGCCACCGGGCCGGGCTCGAGGTCTTCCTCTCAATGCGCGTCAACGATGTGCACGACCTCAGGCTCGCCGGTGGGCTGGACGATCCGCTGATGTCGCCCACGAAGCGGGCCAATCCCGACTGGCTTCTGGGGCAGGATGCTCCCGAGCGCGCCGAAGATCGGGCAATCCGAAGGGACGCAGGTCGGGCGCGCACGGCCTATAACTTCGCCATTCCGCAGGTGCGGGACTACAAGCTGGCCCTGGCCCGGGAGGCCATTGCCAACTACGACCTGGACGGCCTCGACTGGGATTTCTGCCGCTATCCAAGGCTATTCCCCGAAGGCGAAGAGCAAGCGGGCTCGGTGCTGCTGACCGATTTGATGCGCGAGATCAGAGCCGCGCTTGACGCCAAGGGCCGGCAGGCCGGCCGGCCTGTCCACTTCTCCGCCCGAATTCCCGGCTCGCTGGATCAAGCCCGGTCCGAGGGAATGGACGTTCGAGCGTGGCTGGCTGAGGGTCTGCTCGACATCCTCGTCGTCGGTCACACCCTGGGCAACAAGCACCGGCTGCCGGTCGAGGAGTACGTCGAGGCGGCGCGGGGCACCAGCGTGCAGGTCATCGCACAGAACCTTGGGCTGTTCGGCCAGAACCGATCGTTCTCGGCCCGGCTGCTGTGGAACGAGCGCGACTACTACTCCACCGAGATGTGTCGCGCGGTAGCCGCCGCCCACTGGCGGGCCGGCGCGGACGGCATCTACCTCTTCAACAACCACCTCATCCCCTTCACCCGCGACCTGGGCTACGACCGCCAACCCTGGAAGGAGATGGCCGACCCGGACCTGATTGCTCGCAAAGACAAGCACTACCTGGTGGATCAGCGAGAGTGGGCCGGCGGTCCCCTGCCGGCAACGCTCGAGAAACCCGGAGATGAAGTCGAAGTCTCGGTCGACGTCGCGGATGACCTCGCGTCAGCCGCCGGGGACGGGTCGCTCACGTCGGTCACGCTGCGTCTGCTCGTCGAGCAGCTCACGGCGCCTGACGAGCTCCAGCTCGACCTGAACGGCCACACGCTCGACGCATCCCAGGCCCGAACGCGCCAGCTCTACAACGACACCTGGCTCGAATTCGACGTGTCGCCACCCCTTGCGCGACAGGGCTGGAACCGGCTCCGCGTCACGGTGATCGGACGCAACCCCATGATCGACTGTCAGCTCAGCCTCGCCAGCGTCGAGGTGCTCGTCAGCTACCGGATGGAGTCTGCCGACCGGCCTCGCCCGTCGTAGTCTCCCCGTGCGCCGCCTCGGCGCCGACGCACGTGAGAGCCGTAGGGCGGGTGGCCCCGGCGTGCTTCAGTCGGCGGCGCCTATGAGTCCGAGACGTTGAACCTGATTTGATGCCAGCCCTCGGCGCCGTTCGGCGCTGGGGGCCTGGGACCCTCGGGTTGCACTTCGCCGTTGGCCTCGGTCGCCCGCACCCTGACCGTGTGCGCGCCCGGGGTGGCATCCCATTCGTGCACCCACTGCACCCAGGTGTGCTTGCTGATCGGCAGGGCGAGCCTGGCTTCCTGCCAGTCGCCGCCGTCGATCTGCACCTCCACTTTGCTGACACCGCGATTCTGCGCCCACGCCACACCGGCGATGGGTTGCCGGCCGGGGCTTATCGTCGCTGCGGGCCTGGGAACGTCGATTCGGGATTGCAGCTTGACCGGACCGCGCTTGGACCATCCGCGCGGGATCCAGTAGCCGTTGAACCCTTCCCAGGTTGTGAGTTCGATCTCTTGCAGCCATTTGGTGGCGGATACGTAGCCGTAGAGCCCCGACACGATCAGGCGCGCCGGAAAGCCGTGTTTGAATGGCAGCGCTTCGCCATTCATGCCCACGGCCACTAGCGCCGGACGTCCGTCGAACGCCACATCGCGCGGGAACCCGACCGTAAAGCCGTCGACCGACCGCCCGACGATCTGGGTGGCTTCAGGCTTCACCCCGGCGTGGTTGATCAGGTGCCAGATCGGCACGCCCTGCCATTTGGCATTGCCGATGAGGTTTCCTCCCACTTGGTTCGAGACGCAGCACAGCGTGATGAACTCCTCGAAGGTCGAGAGTCCGAGCAACTCGTCGAAGGAAATGCTGTACGGACGCTCCACCATGCCGGAGATGTTGAGCCGCCAGCTATTGACGTCGACGCGTGGAATCGAGAACGCGGTGTCAATCCGATAGAAGTCGTTGTTCGGCGTGACCAGCGGCGTCATCCCGTCCACCGGAACCGTCGTCGTTGTCAGCGGTTGGACCGGTGCGGGCGTCGGCGTCGGTGTTGGGGTGGGTTCGGGCGTGGGAGTGGGCGTCGGCTCCGGCGTGGGAGTCGGTGTGGGCTCGGGCGTAGGCGTGGGCGTCGGTTCGGGTGTGGGAGTCGGTGTCGGTTCGGGTGTGGGAGTTGGGGTTGGCTCGGGTGTAGGAGTTGGTGTCGGCTCGGGTGTGGGGGTAGGCGTGGGCTCAGGCGTGGGAGTCGGCGTGGGCTCCGGCGTAGGTGTGGGCGCAGGCGCGGCTGTCCGCTCGGCGCGGGCCACGGTCGCGGGTGTGGGCTCGGGTGTGGGGGTCGGCGTGGGCTCGGGGGTGGGCGTGGCCGTCGGTTCGGGTGTGGGCGTCGGTGTGGGCTCGGGCGTGGGAGTGGGCGTGGGCTCCGGTGTGGGAGTCGGCGTGGGCTCGGGCGTCGACGTAGGCGTCGGCTCAGGCGTGGCCGTGGGTGTGGGCTCGGGAGTGGCCGTGGGCGTCGGCTCGGGCGTGGGAGTCGGCGTGGGCTCGGGGGTGGGCGTTGGCGCCAGCGCCTCCGCGACGCTGATCGTCGGCGCCGGTCCCGGCAGCGTCACCGCCGGGCGGTCGCTCACGGGTGGCAGCACCACGTCCTCACGCTTGGCCACGACCACCTTGGCGCGTTCAATCAGATTGCGTCCAACGACACCGGTCGCAACCGAGGCCGCGGCAACCAGCGTGGCCGTACCAAGAAAGAGCCGTCGCTGTCGCCGCATCTGGATCGCCAGTGGCGTCTCAGCGGCAGGTGCTGGCTCCCGAGTCAGGCGGACCAGCCACAGGAGCGCCGCCACCGCCAGCCCGACCGAAACCGCAGCCGAGGCCGCTCCATGGGCCGGCGTTGATTGGGCGTCGAAGGCGTTCGCCAGACCTGCCAGGATGCCGAATGCCACAAAGCCGGCCACCGCCACCGGTCGCGACCGCAAGGCCACGACGCCGAGCGTGGCGCTGAAGATTGCGGTGAGCACCACGAGGAAGATGATGAGCGCCAGCTTGTCGCTGGTGCCGAATACGCTGATCGCGAACTCTTCCATGGCCCGCGGACTCAAGTCGACGATTCGGCCGCTCATGGAGACGAGCAGCGACGGCAAGCCACCGAAGATTCCGGCGTAGAGCTCGCTGACACCCACGGCCAGCAGTCCGGATAAGACCCCCGCCAGGCCGGCGGGCGCCCAGGACTTCAAAATGCGGGCCAGCCGCCGGGCGATCTCGTCAGCCATCCGGTCCTCCTAGGCGCACAGCGCTCCCACACACCTATACGTGCCTGTGGCCGGGCCGGATGCCCACCCGGCCGCCCGCCATTCTATGGCGTGTACGAGTAGCTCGAGCCCATTTCGGTAAGCCATCTCACGGTCCGCGCGGGAGGTTTGACTTGAAATCATCGCTGGTGTAAAAGACTGCGCTCCCTTGGCCCGCCAAGGTGGCGGGCGAAACTGGAGAAAGGCGTGCTCCATTGATTAGAACTAGCTACGTGCCCGCGCGGTTGCGTGCGCTGATGCTCTTGGTCGTCGTGAGCGCATTGGTCCTCGCCACGCTGTCGCCGGCACTGGCGGACATGCATCCGGCCGCCAAAGACGGCCAGCGGCTCGAAGATCAGTCCGCTGATGTGCAGGCGACCTACCGCGCGATTTACGGCGACGACGCCGCGGGTCAGTGGATTCACGATCACAACGCCGAGCTCGACTCGATGATGATGATGATGGACTCGCCGACCGACAACATGTACTACGACCGCATCGTTGCCGTGGCCGAAGCTCGAATCGCTGCCGGTATGGCCATGATGGGCGACGACATGTCGATGGGCGATGACATGTCCATGGGCGACGACATGTCGATGGACGATGACATGTCCATGGATGACGACATGGGCATGGACGACATGGGCATGGGTCTGTCGCACCGCATCGCGGTCGACGTGATCAGTCGAGGCACCGAGGCTGAGTTCCTGGCCGGCACCGACGAGGGTGTGATTTACGGCGTGGGGACCTCGGAGGACGAGCTCAACAAGATGAGCGACATGTCCATGGACATGATGTAGCGCCGATCGAGCGCACGCCGTCCACTTCCGACGCCAGCCGCGATCAGCGCGGCTGGCGTCGGAGCTTGTCGAGGATTCGCGCTCAATGCTCCAGGGCTGAAGCCGACTGCGCCTCAGCGCAATTGCGTGCAGTCCCCTGAGTGTCTCTGCGGCCGGCGTTTGACTGCGTCGAGGTGTTAGGCAGCAATCGCGACGGTGCCTGACGTTAGACTCCGCCCGCCCGACGCTCACGCCGCAGGCAGTCGCGCAAATGACTGACTTCGACGACTACCTGATGGAGTCCTACGAGCTGCGGGAGAAGCTCGTCGCGGACAAGTTTCGACCGCGATACCACTTCGTTCCGCCGGAAGGCCGCTGGAACGACATCAACGGCGCCATCTTCTGGAAGGGCCGATATCACCTCGGCTACCTGCAGAAGATCGCCAATGGTCCTGGCGAGATCTACTTCTCAAGCTGGCAGCACATCAGCAGCCGGGATCTGCTCCACTGGCGCTACCACACGGCCTCGCTGCGAGAGCCCCTGGAAGGCGCCAAGGGCGACTACTTCAACAGCGGAGACGTGATGGAGGGCACGGCCCCGCCCACCATCATCACCAACATGCCCACGCGGGGCATCTGCATCTACCAATGCCACGACGACGACCTTGACCGCTGGGTCCCGCTGGCCGAAAACCCCGTCATACCCCTGGACCCGCCCGAGGAGGGAGCACCGCCCAAGTCCTCCAGCAAGTTTCCGGAGTGCGTGATCTTCGATCCCAGCGGCTGGAAGCAGGGCGATGTCTACTACGCCCTGGTCGGGAACAAGAACCTCCGCCCCGGCTACGAGGGAGATTCCACCAGCCTGTTCAAGTCCAGGGACCTCAGGCAGTGGGAGTACGTCGGCCCGTTCTACAAGTCCGATCGGCGGTGGACGGCGGAGGTGGAGGACTGCGCCTGCTCCAACTTCTTTCCATTCGGCGACAGGCACATGCTCTTGATGCACACCCATTGGCCCTATAACAAGGCCCAGTACTACATCGGACGCTACGAGCAGGAGCGGTTCACCCCCGAAATCCACGGGCAGCTGAGCCATTTGGGCAGCCTGGTTGCCGGCCCCGAGACGCTGGTGGACGACCGGGGCCGCAGGATCTTCTGGGGATGGATCAGGGACGCGCGGGAGCACGAATGGGAGAAACACGGCTGGAACGGCGTCATGACCCTGCCCTGGCACTTCACCCCCGCCGGCGACCACAGCCTTCGCATCGACCCCGTGGCGGAGCTGCGCGCCCTGCGCTACGACGAGCGGCGGCATGGCGACGTCACCCTCTCGGAGGGCGAGGAGCGAACCGTCCGCGAATTCGGGTCTGACTGCATGGAGGTCAAGCTGACCATCGAGCCCAACGACGCCGCCCGCTTCGGGATCAAGGTGCTGTGCGCGCCCGGAGGCCAGGAGGAAACGGTGGTGACCTACGACGCCGAGCGGCAGCAGTTCGTGGTCGACTTTGAGCGGGCCAGCGAAGACGAGGAATTGACCTACGGCTACGACGCCGGAGTCTACTCCAGGGGCGTCCGCCGACAGGTCGTGCCCTTTGCGCTCGAGCGCGACGCGCGGCTGGACATCGACCTCTTCGTCGACCGCTCCGTCGTCGAGATGTTCGTCAACTCACGCATTTGCATCGTCCAGCGGGTCTACCCCACCAGGGACGACAGCGAAGACTTCAAGCTCTTCACCGAGGATCGGCCTATCGGCGTCACGAACCTCGTGAAATGGGAGATGGACGCCACCAACCCCTGGTGATTGCGAGGAGCGTCGATTCGCCCCATCACCCGCTCCGGGAGGCAAACTCTGCGCGCACGTGAGGCAGGTATGGCTGAATTCATCGCTCTTCGCCGGGAGATTCCCATATGGGGAAACTGACTTAGGCCCTTAGCCAGCCTCCAGCCGCCGCGGTTCAGAGGGTTGGTTATGGACACATTTGTAGGCGCGAATACCCCACGAAACGGACATGGTGGGCGATGCAACTAGTAGGAAAGGGTTACTTCCTGATTGCCATGCCACAACACTTGCGTCACGATGTATGCGAAGAGGGATCGAACCCAGTGGATCCTTCTCGCGACATCACATAGGGGAGATTCAAACATGGGCACAATATCCGTGAACCGACTAGCGGGTCTGTCCCTCATATTCGGCCCGATAATCGCCTTCGTCTTCTTTCTCGTAGAGCCGGGCGGGCTACTGATAGACAGCGCCCCCGTGTCGGACGCCGTCGGCTCCATCACGGCCAAAGGTGACAACGCCGCGCTGACCAATGTCACGAACATCGGAATCATTCTTGGCCTGGCCCTCATCCTCTCCGGCCTCTACGCGCTCATGCGGAACGTGACCTTGCAGGGCAACGGCAAGGCGCTGGTTCAGATGGGCTTTTTCATGATGTTCGTCGGACTGACCGGTTGGATCCTGTCCGGCGGCATGGACTTCATTCTGGCCGATGCTCAAACCAGCGACCAGATCAGCGGAAGCGTTCCCGTCTACTACGCCGGCTCCGCCCTCGTCTACGCCGGCGGGATTGCCCTTGGATTCGGCGGCTTCATTTTCGCGTTGGGCCTTTCCACGCGCGACGACCACAGCCGGATAGTCTCGCTGCTGGCTGCCCTTGTCAGCCTGGCCATCATGGTCTTCTTCGCGGTAGCCATACTCAGCAACGAGGGCCGCGACACCTTCATCTCGCTGGCCCGGAGCCTCTACGTCCTGCTGGTGATCTGGTATGGATACCTGGGCTTCGGACTGATGCGGCGACCCGATCCCCTCCTGTGGCAGTAGCCTCAATCTAGGGCTTGCCCGCGGCCGTCCGACGGTCGACGGGCGGTGGCGGCGCACGAGCCGCTGCTAGCGCGAGTCTGCGCCTGGACAACTCCGGCGGCTCGGGTCTGGAGCGTGCCTATGTGAAGAGGCTGTGACGCAAACCGGGTGACGACGCCAGCAACCGAATATTCAGCTTCGCCGAGTTACGCGTCGGCCTGTTCCCACTCGTCGCTCAGCACGCGGTAGAACACGACATCGACCCGCGAACGGCCGGTGCCGGGAGCCTTGTAGTGGTCTCGGGCCAGACCTTCGCACTGCATACCCAGCTTCTCCATCACCCGCCGGGACTGCCGATGCTCGGCGTCGGTTCGGGCCCAGATCTTGGCCAGGCCACGCCGTCGAAACCCCCAGTCGATCACGGCGCCGGCGGCCTCCGGCATGAGGCCCTTGCCCCAGTTCGACTTCGCCAAGGCGTAGTGCAGCTCGCCGGTCTCGTGCCTTGCGTCGATGCTGAGGGTGATGATCCCGACGCAGGCGCCGTCCAGCACGATGGCCCAGGAGGGCCTGGTGTCCGGCGAATCGAGCAAATGACGCGCAACCACCTCCTCGGCGTCTCGGCGTGTGTACGGCCGCGGCGCCTCGTCCAGCAGATGCCTGGCCCACTCGGGGTCGCTGGTGAACGCAAACACGCCGTCTACGTCGCCTGGTTCCAATGGCCGCAGCAGCAGCCGGCGGGTGGTCAACTCGCGGAGCTCGCCACGGTCGGTTGAGTCGTACTCGTCGATCGGTGCGGGGATTGGAGGCAGAGGCTCGACGAGCCTGCTCCACTCGTCCCGCAGCACGGAGTAGTAGGCCGCATCGACCCGTGTTCCGCCCATCACTTCGCTCCGAAGCGTTCCGTCGCGGGCCATTCCCAGCTTTTTCATCACTCGCAGCGAGCGCGTGTTGCGCGCGTCGGCGGCCGCGTAGATCTTCGCGAGCCCGTACTGGCGGAAGCCCCAATCGCAGACGGCAGCCGTCGCCTCGGTCGCGATGCCCCGTCCCCACATATCTCTGGCCACGTCGTAGCCCAACTCGGCCGTTTGGTCCTCGGAATCGACGTCGAGGCTGACCACGCCAATGACGCGATCTTTCAGGACGATGGCGAACCTGGCGCCCTTGTCCCATGACGCCAGCACGGCCTGCGCCACCATGTGCTCGGCGGCGCCCCGCTCGTACGGACGCGAATAGAACTCGGCCCACTCGGGATCGCTGCCGTATCTGAGCACGTCGTCGATATCCGACAGCCTGAACGGCCGCAAGAGCAGTCGCTCAGTTGTCAGATCCGTGGGATTGGTCACTGATGGTCCCTTTGCCAACGCTGCGGCAATGGTGCCGGTCCACCCCGCAACGCTACTACGGGCGGACCACGCCACCGACACTTGATTTGCGGGCGCCGCACGTTCCCGATCACGCCAGTTGCTGACTCCGTGGGCCTTGGCCGACCGGGATGTCGGGTGCGCGTCTCAAGCTGGCCACATCGTCACGCTGGACAAACTGGGTGGGCCGGGTGGGACTCGAACCCACGACCTTCGGATTAAAAGTCCGCTGCTCTACCAACTGAGCTACCGACCCGGCCCAAGCTTAGCGACCGGACGGTCAAAGGCCGCGGCCTTGCTAGACCGCCTCCCCGTTCGTGATCCGGCCGTCCAGCATCTCGACGATCCGGCCGCAGGCCTCGCCGACGCGGGGATCGTGGGTGACCATCAGGATCGTCTGCTGGCGCTCGGTGTTGAACCGGCGCAGCAGGTCCAGGACCTCGTTCGTGCTCTCCGAGTCGAGGTTCCCCGTCGGCTCGTCGGCCAGCATCAGGTCGGGCTGGGTCACCAGCGCCCGGGCGACGGCGACGCGCTGCTGCTGGCCGCCCGAGAGCTCCGTCGGCCGGTGGTCGGCCCGATCCGCGAGCCCAACCCAGTCCAGCGCCTCCGCCGCCGCTTTCATGGCCTCGGACCGGCGGCGGCCCGCATATTCGGCCGGCAGCGCCACGTTTTCGATGGCCGTCAGCGTGGGCACCAGGTTGAACGCCTGGAAAACGAAACCCATCCGTTCCGCCCGCATCTTGGTGCGCTCGCGGTCCGACAGGTCGGCCACGTCCGTGCCGCCGATCACCAGGCTGGCCGGCGGGTCCGAGTCGTCGGGCGAGTGCAGCAGGCCCAGGATGTGCATCAGGGTGCTCTTGCCGCAGCCCGAAGGACCCATAATCCCCACCATCTCCCCGGCCTCGATGGAAATGTCGGCGCCGCGCAGCGCGAGCACGTGATTCTGTCGGCCGAGCCGATAGGTCTTATGCAGGTGGCGGGCCTCGAGGAATGCCATGCGCGCCTTACTCGTACCTGAGCGCCTGGACCGGATCGAGCCGGGCGGCGTTCCAGGCCGGCAGCAGTCCGGCCACCGCGCCGAGCACGGTGGCGAATGCCAGCGCCACCACCGCGGTCGGCGCCGTTAGTTGGAACAGGATGTTTCCTGAATCGCGTCCAAGCTCGTTCGCCACGCTTACCACGATGGCGCCGAGCCCCAGTCCCAGCAGGCCGCCGAGCAGGCCGATGCTGGCGGCCTCGATCACGATCTCGCGCATGATCCGTCCGCGGGTGGCCCCGATCGCTCGCTTGATGCCGATCTCGCGCGTCCGCTCCGCCACGCTCATGGCCATGGTGTTGATCACCGACAGGCCGCCCACGACCAGGCTGATGAGGCCGATGCCGATGACGATGGCGTTGAAGATCTCCGTCGCCGAGGTGATCTCCTGGTCGAAGTCCGTCCCTGTCAGCGTGCCCACTTGCGCCACGCTGGCCTCGATGGCGTCGGCCAGGTCTTCCGTGTCCACACCCGCTTCCGGATAGACGGTCGCCTGGGAAATCAATTGGTCGGCTCCCAGGCCGGCCGTGGCCAGAATGGGCGCGTCGGCGGCGAGCAGCGCCTGGGCCGCCTGGAGCGGGACGAAAGCGAAGGTGTCAGGGCCGGTCAGGGTCGGCTCGAGAACGCCGATGACGTCGAATTGCACCCGACGCAGTTCGATGGAGTCGCCGGCGCGCTTGCCGAACTTCCGGGCGAGATCGGCGCCCAGGACCACCACGTTCGCTCCTTCGTCGTCCGGCGTCGTCAGCCGCCCTTGGGCCGCCCGGACCTGCAACGCTTCACGCCCCTGGTCGGCGTCCGCGACGGCGCCGACGATGAAGTCCGGCAGACCGAAGCCCCCGCCCCCCGCCTCGTTCGGATCGAGCAGCAGCTGGACTTCGGGAACCACGACCGCTACCCCGGGAACGTTGGCAATCTGGTCGGCCACGCTGAGCGGCATTGGGGTGGACCCGAGGCCAAACGCGGGATTCGTGGCATCGCTGACGATGATCTTGTCCTGGTAGTAGGTCGAACCGCCGTCGACGATGAAGCTGATTCGGTTCGCCATCGAACTCATCACGACCAGCACCCAAATCCCGATCGTGATGCCGACGACGGTTAGCGCCGTACGGAATCTCCGGCGGGCCAGGTTGCGCAGAATTCGGATGACGTACATCAGGTGCGTGCTCGGCAAACGGGTCAGGCGGCAGCCAGGCGGAACGGTACCGCACGGACCGGCCTTGAGATGTAGCAACGGTCACAAACGATGCCGCCCCCCCGCTGTCTCTCGGCGCCCGACGCCCTCACCCTTGAGGAGACCCTTGCCTAGTCCCTCCAGTACAGATTTGAGGGCAGGTCGGGTCCCCTCTCCCTTGATGGGAGAGGGCTAGGGTGAGGGTGATTCGCGGCTTGGGAATGGGATGTCGACCATTCATTCAAAGGTCTCCTCGAGGGAGAGGGTTGGGGTGAGGGGGTCCCCTGGCACTCCCGCACCGTTTGTCGCCCCGCGCCCTCAGCTCCCGTCCAGCGTCCCCTCCACCTCGAGAATCGCGTCGAGAATCGTGCTGAGCGACGGACGGTCGCCAATGTTCGTACCCACCTGGCGCCAATGCACCACGCGCCACTTCCCGATCAGCAGCACCGCCGGCGCGGCCACATCGTCCTTTAGCAGATTGAATACGCCGAAGCTCTCGGCCACCGCGTGATCAGGGTCGGCGAGGATCGGGTATTCGGCGCGCACGTACCGGGCCATATCCGCGGCTCCCTCGACATCGTCCGTGCTGATGGCGACCGGTCGATACCCCACCTCGGCGAAGAGGGGAATGGCTCCCTGCAGCTCCACGAGCTGCGCGCGGCAGATTCCTCAGAAGAAGCCCCGGTAGAACACCAGGATGACGCCTTGACCGTCCTCAACCAGGCCCGAGAGCGTCACCGCGTTCCCGTGCGCGTCCTGCACGGTGAAGTCCGGCGCGATCTCCGCG
Source organism: Chloroflexota bacterium (assembly GCA_026708035.1). Taxonomy (NCBI): domain Bacteria; kingdom Bacillati; phylum Chloroflexota; species Chloroflexota bacterium. Next base: position 21,989 of record JAPOVQ010000013.1, read on the forward strand.
CCCTCCGGCGGACCCTCCTCGCCGCACGCCAATAGCAAGCTGCCGACCAGCGCGACGGCGGCCAAAACGACCAAGGATTTCATGCGGCAAGGATACGGCACCTACCATCGCCCGTTCGCCCTGAGCCTGTCGAAGGGCGAGCCTCCCGACCACTTCCGCGCCCCCCTCTGTCATTCCGGCGACGCCTGTCCCCGCGCAGGCGGGGAGCCGGAATCCAAGTCCGGTCAATCCTGCCCGGTGGCCCAGGCTGCGGGCAGCCTGGGAGATACAACCACGGCCAGTCCCACGTCGCACGCTGTGCGGGCCACCGAGACGCCAACCCAAAGAACCTCGTCGGCCCCACCGTCATTCCGAGAGCAGCGAGGAATCCAGGACGTTCGTCCACGGCCGCCGGAAGTGACGCGTCACCCCTCCGTCATTCCCGCGTAGGCGGGAATCTACCCCGAGTTGATCCCCGAGCCGGAATCCCACGTCCGGCTCCCTCTCCCCACCGTGGGAGAGGGTTGGGGTGAGGGGGCCGCGCTGACTCGTCATTCTGGCGAAGGCCCGAATCCAGTCCGGCTCCCGCTCCCACGGGGAGAGGGTCGGGGTGAGGGGGACCGTCACCGACCGTTTGCGGCGGCACTTATCACCCGCCGCTATAGACTGGCCTCACCCCCGGCCGCCCGGCCTCACCTGGACTCCGCCATGCGCATTACCCGCGTGCGGCTCTTCGAGCTTCACGGCGAGCTCGACTACGACGGCGAGCTGTGGGAAGAGCGCGTCGTTCGCCCCATCGACGTCTACCCCGAGCACAAGCACGAGCGCGGCTATCCCATAGCGAGCGGCGGCGTCGGGCAGCAGCGCAACGCGCATGGCGCCTATCCAGTCTCGTCGATCTTCGTCTCGGTCGAGACCGACGAGGGCATCACCGGCCTGGCGGGGACCATCGACCGGCAAACGGCCTTCGTCATCGACACCGACGTCGCGCCACACGTCATCGGCGAGGACCCGCTGGCCATCGAGCGCATTTGGGACAAGCTCTACCGCCAGCTCATCCATGCCCGCAAGGGCCAGCCCATGTTCGCCATCAGTGCCCTCGACGTGGCGCTGTGGGACCTCAAGGGCAAGTGGCTCGGCCAGCCGGTTTACCGTCTGCTGGGCGGTCCCGTGCGAGAAAGTATCCCGGCCTACGCCAGCATGCTCGGCTATTCGCTCCAGCCCGACCGCGTCGCCGCCCGCGCGCGCCAGGTCGTGGACGCCGGCTTCACCGCCACCAAGTGGTTCATGCGCCACGGTCCCGACGACGGCGAGCCGGGCGCCCGCGCCAACGTGGAGCTGGCGCGAACCGTGCGCGAGGCCGTAGGCGACGACGTCGAGGTGATGCTCGACGCCTGGAACAGCTGGAACGCGCGCTACGCCATCGACATGGCCCGGCGCATGGCCGAATTCCGCCCGCGCTGGATCGAGGAGCCGGTCAAGCCCGACGACATCCCGGCCTATGCCCGCATCCGCGCCGCCTCACCCGTGCCGATTGCCGGCGGCGAGCACGAATACACCCGCTGGGGCACGCGCGACTACATGCGCGCCGGCGCCGTCGACGTGTTCCAGCCCGACACCATGTGGTGCGGCGGCATCAGCGAGACCATGAAGATGGCCACCATCTGCTCGGTCTACGACGTCCCGATCATTCTCCACGGATCCAGCGTGCCGGTGAACGTCCACGTCAGCGCGGCGCTGCCGCCCACCCTCTGCCCCTACGTCGAATACCTCATCAAGTGGAACGACATCCGCCAACTGCACCTCGAGCACAAAACCCAGCCCGTCAACGGCCGCATCGCCCCCACCAACACCCCCGGCCTCGGCCTCGACATCGACGAATCCACCGTCACCGAGAGGCGCGAGCTCTCCTGGCGGTAGCCGCGCCCTTGCGCGGGTTGAGTTGGGAAGGGCGGCAAACGGTTTTCCGTTTGCGACCTTTACCAAACCGTCCTCAACGAGGGTATGAGTTCGCCTAAGCCTCGGCGGCGAGCCATGTGTATACGTGATACGGCTGGCGCGTGATGGTGAAAACGTCGAACGCCTGAACTCTCGCGGCGGGGTGCGCGGTTAGAGCTGCTGCTGCCGCCTCGTGTTGTTGCCGAGTGTAGTGCGCTGGATCACGCCGCCATAGCGGATGGCCAACGACCGCGATTCGTTCTCCATCGGGTGCAACGATCCCTGGCAGCAGCCCAAACTTCTCAAGACGGAGGCCAGGTAACGCGTCTTGGAAACCGCCAACGAACGCGCGTGTCTGCTTGTCGGCCAGTTGCGCCCACCGATCGAAAGAGGGCGCCTTGCCCAGCGCGGCCTCGGTCAGATCGAGCGCGAGACGCCAGTCGAGCCAACCGTGAAGCTGCCGATTGTCGTAGCTGCGCAGGCAGTCCGGGCAAGCGGCGTCGCAGGTCTCTGCGTGTGCTGGGTCTTCAAACGTCACGCCAATCTCACGGCGCATCACGTGTAAGACTCGCCGCATTGACTCGGGTCGCGCGAGGAAGGCTGCGTATCCTGCCCCATTCTCGAGGCGGTCCGCGACGAAGGCGCGCGCGGTCAACCCACGACTGCCTCGCCTCGGCTGCAGCCCGATCTGAAGCTCTCTGGAATCTACGTCTAGCTCAGACGCGCAAGCGCGGCGTAGCAACTCCGCGAACGACCACAGCGCCGCTATTCCACCGGGCATCGCGTCGTTGTCGCGGGGGACGAACCCGCCGGGAATCGGAAGCTCGGAGCGATCAAACGCTACAACCAAAGCGTCGGTGCGCTTCACGTAGCCGATGGCGCCCTCGTCATCTGGAGTATTCTCTGGCTCTGGAAAAGGCGAATCTCGCCCGTACAGATCAGGCTGCGGGACTATGACCTCACGTCCATCTTGGTACATCTCGAATCTTTCGCCGTTGTTGTCGTTCACGACAAAGACGTCAGCCTGTGGATATCGAGTAACGGTGACCATGCCAACCGCAAATGATTCGTCATCCTCAGATGTGATTCCTAGCTGCGGCGAAGGCAGTAGTGGACCGCGCTCGGTGTAGTCGTCATAGTCCCTCGGGGCGTACGTCGTGCGGAATCCACGAGGCTGGAAAAGTTTGAACCGATTTATGTCGTCGCCATTGCAGACGACGCAACTTCCTTGGTGCTCTCCCTCAACATCCTCAACAATTGACTCGCAATTGGCACATTGGGCAATTCGCAGGGGCGTACCCAGCGGATTGATGGGGTATGGACTCTGCCCCTGAAACCCCCACGCAGCGAACCCCGCGCAGACATGTATCTCCTTGTCTCGGAGAACCTCTGCGCCGGGTGCGAAGTCCGAGATCGCCATTTCGAGATCGCGCTGAGCAACAATGGCGCGATCTTGCTCCCGCAGACTGCGCGGCTGGTCGCGGTAGAGATCGCGTGAGCGCGTGGGGAATCCAAACATCGGCAGCACGCCGGCCGAGGCCAGACGCTCGCTCAACTCCTGCTGCGTGTAATTCGGGTTATCGATCGCGGCATCGATCGCACGCACTAGATCCGTACGCAGCCACGGCGCAAGCTGATTCCGCTCGCCGGGGTCTAGTCCAGTGAACGCCGTAATCCCCTCGACGATAGAGTCAATCTCATGGGAGTCGCGCAACCACGCCGCGACGGAGGCGCGGTAGGCGGACTTCCAGCCGTCCACACGCCCAAAGGCGCCGTGAATGCTGTCCCGGCCGGTTCGCGGACGCTCATGCGGCGGCAGATTCCGAAACGCCCGACGCAGGCACTCCGTGGCCACCACGCGGCGGCTGATTTGGGGCTGCCGCAGGTCCAGGTAGGGATACGGAGGCGGCAGGCCTGCCATGCGCTTCGGGTGGTTGAAATGGAAGTCGTCGTGCGCGCGGTCGCGGCACAGCGTCAGCGCGTAGGCGAACGGCTGGCCAGTCCGGCCGGCCCGCCCAACGCGCTGCTGGTAGTTGAAGCGCTCGGGCGGCATGTTGGCCATGAGCACCGACTCTAGCGACCCAATGTCGACACCCACTTCCATCGTGGTCGTCACGCTCAGCGCGTCGATGCCATGGGTCAGCGGGTTCTCACGCGGTGGATCGAGACGCGCTCCTTTGAACCACCGCTGCCGCTGGCGCTGAACCGCCAGCGGACGAGTCTGCCCGGTTAACTCCTCGACCCGGAGCCGGCGTGGGCGATCATTGCGGGCCAGCCAGCCGTAGTAGTCGTCGAATCCATGCTCTCCAGGCCTGTCTTGCAGGCTCGTCGAGAGACAGGCGCCATTCGTACACACGCCGGCACTGGCGTGCAGGTGGGCGCGGGCGCACGTCCGGCATTCCCAAACGGGCGCGTCCGGCCGCGTGCGCACGACTGCGAACGGGGCGTTCAGGTCGTCCAGTGGCAAGCGCCAGTGCGCATCGACAACACCTGCGGTTCGCAAGCCTGTCTTGACAGCCTCCCAAAGGTCATTCGCCTCGACGCCGTGCGCGTCGGCAATGGCTGATACGTAGTCCTGCAGCACTCTTGGTGCGTTCGGCGAAGGCGGCCAACGGGATCCTGGGCGCCGCCCGGCCAGTCCACAAATGCGAATCGCGCCGAGGACCAACTGTTCCGCATACTCGCCGCGCAACGGGATATCTGAAATGGGAATTGTGGTCGGCGCGAGATACCCGAGGCGCGCGGATTCCAAGTCGCGGCTCGCCCTGCCAAACAGGACGTCGGCGGCGTGAACTGCAAGGCGCTCGAGGTGTTCATCGTTGGCCCGCCCACGCAACTCCTGGGAGTCGATTGGCTCCCATTCAACTTGCGGCGGGTCGTGGATTCGCCACCACGGCTGGCGGTTCCATTCCTGCACCGAGGCGCCGGGACCCGCCGGGTTCACGCCAAGGCGTACCAGGCGATCTTGCAAGGCCAGCAATAGGTCACCCCAGGCGCGGCCCGACGGCCGTGCCTGCTCCCGCGCTTCAAACTCGCCAATCAGGCGCTCGTGTTCAGGATCGGCCACACCGCGAGCGCGCAGGAGATAGGCCACCCAAACTTCTTGGTGCAGCCGTTGCAGGCGGCCTGCGACTGTGGCCTCGGACGAGGCAAGCGACTTGCCGTCTGCTGCTCGCCGCAGGATCTCCGCAGGGGAGGCAAACTCCGCCAACTCCGTGCATATGAGTTGACGCACGAGGTCGCGGAAGTGGTTCAACTCCAGTCCCGCAGCCGTGGCTGCGGCATCCGCACGGCTGTCTGTAAAGACGATCGTTCGCGACGGTTCGTCTTCGGAACCCAAGCTGGCGAGCAAGCGGTCCGTGATGATCTGGCCAGTAACCGCGACCCGGGTCGTGTGCGCTCGGACCGGCGAGCGGACGACGCCGCGGAAGAACAGCCGAGGGTCACGATTCCATCCTCTCGATTGACAATGGGGGCAAGATTCGGGCAGTGCTGGTGCCCGATGCTTGCCGCTGCGGGATTGCGACGGAACGTTGAACATTGTTCCTGTTGCGCTCCCGACGGCGCGTGGCTGGAGCAGCCCCGTACGGTGACTGTACGCGGCAGGCACGAAACTGAACGTGGCAGAACTCGTCGCCCCAGGCGGCGTATGCGTCCAGTCTTTGATGTGCTGTGCACCGCGCCGCGGCCAATACCACATGTAGTCGCCCCACTTACGCCGGTGCACTGGCGCAACATCCCACTCGGCGAGCTCGGTCGGTCCCGGACCGAGGTACCAACACAGCTCGTTGTTCCCCACAGCAGGCGGCCGGACCGCAAACCCGCCCAGGAAAGTCTCGCCACACTGATCGCAGCAAAGGAGTTCAAGCACCCGGCTTCCGCAGGCGCACGTATGGGTTGGTCGCGCAAACAGCTTTCCGATGCGGCGGTCGGGCGAGCGCCAGCGATCGTCAACCGCCGGGCACTCGGGGTTGCTGCACGCCCAGAGCCCACGAATCGTCCGCACAAACATGTGCGCGCGGAAGGTCGGCTCGCCCCGCCGTGCCTTGTCCCTTGCGACGGCGGCGAGCACGGCGTCCAGCGCTTGGTCTTTTTCAGCCGTTGCCGGCGCATCGAATAAACGCTCGTCGACCTCGACTCGCGTAGTTGGCTGCGGTGCGCCCGATTCGTCAAGGCACGCGCTGGCCAGTGCGGCGCGAAGGTCGTCGCGCTCAAGCGCCTGCCGTAGGCGCAGGTCGGTCGCAAGCGAAGCATCCGCGTGATCAAGCTCGCCGTAGGTCGCCCGAGAAAGCGGCTGATTCGGTCTGATCTCGCTTGGCTTGCCAGGAATGATCGCAAACGTCTCGCGCGGTACGCCGAAGAACTGTTCGAGAAACCCGCGCCCCGCATTGTCTTGAGCCAGGGACGCGCTTGTCGCGACGCAGCGCAACTGCGGTGAATTGGGAGCGAGCCCCAGGCGACGCAACATGTTCCGGATGACTAGCGCCACTTCGCTGCCTTGCGTGCCTCGGTAGAGATGCAGCTCGTCAACCACTAACGTGAACGTGTGATCGACGCTCTGGGCGAGCCAGGCTGCGGTCTGCTCGAATAGCGGTTCCTCGCGGTGGCGCATGAGCATGACGTTGAGCATGGAGAAGTTCGTGACTAGGATGTCTGGCGGATCCGCCACCATGTCCCACCGCGTGAGCAACTCCCCTTCGCGGGGATCGGGAAACTGAACGCGAGTCGAGCGGTCAAGCTGGACAATAGAGTCACATTCATGTTCCATTGAGCGAAGCGCTTCCGCCGCCTCGCGAACGCTTGGATGACTGTTCAGCCTTGGACGGTCGCCAGCGCCGAGCGTCACGCCGGTGTACCGGCCAAAGTAGAGGCGCCGTGAACCCTCGTCCCGCAGGCGCGATACGGCTGACCGCAAGCGCGAAATCTGATCCTCAACCAGCGCGTTGGTTGGATACAGGATCATGGCCCGCATGGCCGCTGGTCGCTCCGCGCTCGACCTAACGCTCCGCCACCTACCGCCGCTTTCCCGCCACCAGCGATGTTCGTCACGGTCGTTGGGCCACGCGCGCGACTCCGCTAGCAGCCGGGCGAAGATGGGAAGTAGGAAGCACTCAGTCTTGCCGGAGCCGGTACCCGAAGTGACGGCGGCGTTGCGTTGTGACGCACCATCCCGTAGCAGCGTGGACAGCGCCTGGACTTGATGCTCGCGCAAACGGAAGTGCCCGTCCTCACTAAACAGCGCAGCGCCAAGGAGATCGGCGGTCTCGCGATCAGTGCCTATCGAAGCGCAAGCATCGAAGATGGAAGTGGTGGATGGGTAGGACAGGACAGGCTCGATGAGCGGATCGGTGAACACCGTGCCAGGGCGCTCCAAGAGCTCGCGCCGCTCGTGCAGCATCGCGTCGTCTCGCAGCCAGAGCGCCGTGTCGTAGTAGCGCAGGTAGCTGTCGCGGATGTCCTGATAAAGCGCGGCGGGCCCGCCGCGGCTGCGCATCGCGTTGGTCAAATCGCGACTCCATTCGACTGCAGGCGAGTCCACAGGCCCGCCGCAATCTCCGGCGGAACGCTTGCGTAGCGGTGCGTTCCATCATCGAACCGCTGCGGCGGGGAACCGCTGCAGAGCATGGCAACGCGCTCGTACAGCCCGGGCAGCTGCGCTCCCAGCCGTACCGCCAGCTCGCGTCGCTCGGGGTCGTAGGCGACCAGTGGCGCGCCGGACCTCACCGACTCCAAGTGCTTGACGAGCCGCGCCGAACCGAGCCGTGCCTCGGTTCGGCCGTTCGTGATCGGTGGGACAAAGGCGTATGTGCGCGGGAAGGAACGCGTGCGAATCGCGCCAGGCGCGGTGGATCGATCTGTCCGCGTCCAACGGCCAGATGCCGCATTGAACCGTTCGATGTCGTCATGAGGCAGTCGCCACTTGGGGAGCGTCTCAACGAGCCTGGCGATGTGCGGCAACCCAGACAGGAGCCGCGCCGCAACATTGTCGACTGCCCGCACCTCGAACCCAAGCGCAGCGCTTGACGATTCGGTTGCGAGGCAGAGGTCGGCGTGCTCCAGCCCAGTCACACGGACGCGCGGCGGAACGCCGTCCACAGGCTCGACATCGAACGAACCGCCAAGTTCTTCGACATCTCCTCGCAACTGGTCGAGCAGCCGGTCGGACCTAAACCCCGTCAGGAAGGCGTCACCATAGGGCAATCCTGCCAGCGCCGGAGGGGCGACTGACCAGCGCTCCACCGCCAGCGTCTCGCGGTTTCGCTCGATCTCTATGTACCCCAACCCCGCCAACTGCCGCGCAAACTCGGAGGTAAACCACGGCGAATCGCCGATGTGACGGGCAAGCGAGGCGAGTGCGGCCCACGTGCCTTCCCCAATCAGGGAAATGGCGTCGAGGACTATCCCAAAGTTTGTCCGCGACTGATCGCTCATGGATTCTGCTATGACTCGCGGTAAGGCACGCGCCGGACGCTCGGACCTGCTTTGGTTCCCACCCACGTCGCGCACTCGCCGCCTTCGCCGAGTTGGCCTCGTGCGTTGCCACTGCGTCAGTCCGCAGCGCTTGCACCGACCAAGCCGGCGCCGGTTCTCATTGGCCACGCCTTCACCGAGGTCCCAGTAGTGGGCACCGCTCCGAACGAAACAGCTTGGCGCGGCACCGCTTCGCGCCGTCGTTCCTTGAGTTGGCGCCTCGTCGCGATCTTCGGCATGGTGCGCTGGCTCTAGAGTTCGCGACGGAAGCAGTCCGCCTCGCTCGGTCACGCGCTCGAGCTCGGCGACGCCGCCAGCCACAACAGGTTCGCCCGGCTCAGTGGACCCGCGCATGGCAGAAACCGTGGCCCAGCTGGGATCGCCGAAAACGGCCCGACGCAGCCCGGCCGCTTGGTCGAGAGGACGCGCGGCATTGGCCGAGCGCAGACGAACCGTCGCCGTCGCGACAGGGCGGCTGGAACGCTTGCCTGATTTACCGACTCCATAGGCCGCCACACGATACTCCCCGGCGGCCGGATTGGACTCGCCCAGACCGGCCACGCCCACAGCCTCGAACCGGCCCAGTGCAATCTCGCCTCCATCAGCGCCCGATGCTTCGAGAATTGGCTGTACGACCAAATCGATCGATGCGTTGGTATCCGTCGAGAACGACACTTCCGGGGGCAGTGCCGCGTGCCACGATTGCCGTTCGGGCAGGGCCAGGCCGCCGCTGAACGCGATTGCGGCCGATGACGTGGGCACGAGCGGAAGCAGGTCATCCGACAACTCGTCCTCCGGGACTGCTGCCACCGAGACGTTCCGGATGAGAGTCCACCCTTCTGGGCAGCCGGACATCGATTTGGTTTCGAATCGTTCACATCCGGGACGAGCGTACTTCTCCAAGAACCCCATCACTTCCGATTCGAGACCACTACGTACGAGCAGGGCGTGGTTCGCCAAAAGGGAGATTCGGTCGATCTCGACGTAGCAATGACGCTCCTGGTCGAAGGCGAGCATGACAATCTGCTTGGCGCGACGCTCCAACTCGATGTCGCCGTCGCGATCGGAGAGCTTTACGTTGGCAATCAGCACGTCGGGAATGGATATGCGTGCGTCTTCGCTGAACCCGCACCAGCCGTCCGGGATCGATTCGGCCAGCGTGAGCCAGTCGCCGCAGGTCTCGAATGCCGCGCGTGCCGCCTCACTGGCATCCGACAGCGTGACGGTTTGGCCGGGCAGCGCCTCGGCGGCGCGGAGGCGCAGCCTCAAATCGAGCCTTCGGCTGGGGTACGTCCGCACGTCAGCAACCAGACGGAGGGGAAATCGCCTCTGGCCTGGCGCAGTGCTTTGGGCGGCCACGCCGTCCCATGCCGCAAGCTCATCGCATGCGATGGCCGCGATTTGTATTCGGATTTCCCCTCTTTCGTGGACATGCTCCGATGGTCCCCAGAGTCGGCGGAGATTGCTCGACGCTTGGCTGCTCGAACGACCGATCCACTCATCGAGCAACTGCTCCATCTCCTCCACGGAAAATGACCCGGGCGCGAGTTCGTTTTCCGCGAACAGTTCAGACAAACACTGGCGATCCTCGTCGCGCATAAGCGCCTGGGAGATGGGAATGCCGACGTGTACGCGCGAGTCGAAAGCAAACGCGGTGGGCCGCCCAAGCCGCCCGTCTCGCTTGACGAGAAATGCGTTCAGCGAGTCCCAGAATAGGTGCGACCACTTTCTGAAGTCTCGCTGGAGCTTCTTCCCGAGCGGGTGGTCGATCTCGACCTCTACGGCTTGCGCAAGTCGACCGTAGTAGTTGGTTGCCCTGAATTTGGCATCGCTTTGCATCGCCTCAGCCGCGAGGGTGAAGAATGCCAGCAGCCCCATGAAAGGCGGCGTGTCTCCGTCCTCTGCTTCTTCCCATTCTTCGAGCAGGGAGGCATGGGACTTGAAGGTGTTGGCCCGCCAGTCGATGTCCAGCGTCCTGCGGACGGCCCGGCGAAAGGCCGCCTTGGGATCCGAAATGCTCGCGTCGATTTGCGCCGCGAGTTCTTGGAGCCTTTCGGCGTCCAAATCCAGATACAGCGGGCGATTGCGCCACTCTCCGCTTAGGTAGTGCCTCGCAATTGCGTCATTCCATAACCAGTAGTCGCCAAACCGGTCTTCTTCCGCCCTCATCGGCCATCCCTCCCCGCCGAATCCTAGCTGCTGCACGGCGCGGCGGCGTGTCGAACCAGGGCGCCTGATCGGCGGCGGTGCCTTGCGATTTCGGGTCCTACCCCGGCGTCTCGTAGGCGAAGTCCCACCCATCCCACTTGCGCAGGGGCTTGATGGTGCGTGGGAGGTCGGGCTCGCCGGCGGCTTGCCAGGCCGCGATTTCGTCCTGGTGACCCAGGCGTTTCAGGCCGCTCCACATGGGCTGGTGGTTCGCCCGCCCGCAGCCGCCCGCGGCGTCCCAGAAGAACATGTGTCCCGCCCCGGCCTCGTAGACCGTCGACGCCCGACGGCGAAAATCCTCCGGCGATTGGTGCCGCGGCATCAGGTTCGGCGCCAGCACGCAGTCGGTCCCGCGCACCAGGTCCACGAAGAACGCCAGCTGTGACGGGTCCGTCCATGAGGAGTGGTGGCTGTCGTAGACCGGCTCGGAGCTATAGGGAATCAGCGTGTCGATCAATCCCTCGTCCATCCACGCGCGCAGGTCGATGCCGTCATGCAGGTTCTCCTGCTCGGTGGCCGCCACCACCGCGCCCACGTCGATGCGCGACCCCCGCGCCTCGCCAGCCTCGTCCATCGCCGCGCGCACCTCGCGCATGAAGCCCGTCAGCGTGCGCGCGCGGTAGGTCAGCCAGCGTGGATCGTCCGCCGCCAGCTCCCGCGGGTCGAGTCGGTATTCCTGCTGGAATCCTTCCACCACCGGCGGCTCGTACTCCACCAGCGGCATGCGGCGGTTGAACAGCAGGCACACGCCGTCCACCGGCCGCTCCACGATCTCCCCCAGCAGTGAGATCACGAACTCCCGCACCGCGGGATAGCTGTAGGCCATGCGCGGCGTGCGGTTGCCCGCCCGATCCTCGCCGCGGCACTCGGGATGCCGGTCGAAGAAGACCTCCCCCAGGCTCGCGCCGTCCAGCGGCGGCGGGTATTTGAACCCCGCGACGCGGTAGCACGCGTGGAACTCCATGCCCAGCGCGTGCGTGTGCGCCAGCGCCACGTCGAACGGGTCCACGCCCTGCTGCTGGAAGTCGCGCCAGCTTTCCGCGTGCATGCGATCGCCGCGCCGTCCGAAGTCCTCCTGGCCCTCCATGATCTCGGCGCGGGCGATGCGGCTGAAGAACCGCGTGCGGTCGCCCCCGCCGGCTTCCCAGTAGATGCGGGATACGTCGGTGTCGCGGTAAGGCTCGATCTCGCGTCGCACCTCTTCCTCGGTGGTGAGCCGGAACAGGTAGTGCGGCCCGTGTGAGTCGTTGTGGGCGAACAGGCGCCGCGTATCCGTCCGCGCCTGGTCCGCCTGCCAAATCTCGAGTTCGTCGTCGGTCAGCGGTACCAGCTTGACGTAGGCCACCCGCGCCGCCGGACCGCTGAACGACCCCGGCGCGTTGCCCGGCGCCACTCGCCGGACCAGCTGGCAGATATCGAGGCTCCGGTCCGTCAGGTCGGCGATCTTCCAGAACATCTCCGCCACTCCGCCGCCGGGCCAATCCGGCAGCAGCCGGGTTTGCAGCGGGGACAGGTCCAGCGTCAGGAGGGAATAGGTGTCCTCGCTGCTGAGCTTGACCGGCACGGCCACCGTGGCGGTGTCGTCGGTGCACTTGAAGTGCGGCACGATGCCCACCGACACCGCGTGCCAGCCGCTCGCGCGCAGCGGAAAGCTCACCGCAGGCGCGGCGGTCTCCGGCCCCGCCGTGATCATGGTGCCCGCCACGTCGTCGGCCTCGAATGACATGGTTCGCCAGTGCCCCCGCTTGCCCGTCGCGCTCAGCGCCGAGGCCGGCTCGCAGCGGTCCAGGTCCGTGCGGTATTGCGGCGGGCTGCTGAGCCAGCCGTCGGCAAAGAGATCGGTCGTGGCTGTCGTCATGCCTCCCGCCTCCTATCGCTCATGCCGCTGTCCGCGCATCGTCCGGCCGGGTAGGGGGGCTTCGCGAACCGCCCTCCTCTCCCTCGATGGGCGAAGGTCGTCCGGCCCCCTCTCCCGGGGGGAGAGGGTTGGGGTGAGGGGACGCCCGTGTTCGCGCTCTCGGAAACCGCTGCAGCCGCGACCCGACTCCCGTCCCTCGATAGGAGAGGGCTGAAGCGAGGGTGATCCGGCACACAACCGAGGGCCGCCATCATCCCGGCGTCGTGTAGGACAGATCCCACTCGTCCAGCACGTCCACGTCGTGTGCGGTGGGTTGCAGCGGAGGCTCCCCCGCCGCGCGCCAGGCCTCGATCTCCTCGCGATGTCCCAGACGTCGCAGCGCATTCCACATCGCGCCGAAGTTCGCCCGGCCGGCGCCGCCCGCCGAATCCCAGAAGAACAGGTGATCGGCGCCCGCGCCGTAGATGCCCGCCGCCTGACGGCGCACCTCCTCGGGCGGGCGGTGTCGCGGCAGCATCCCCGGCGCCAGCACGCAGTCCGTCCCGCGCACCAGGTCCACGAAGTACGCCAGATCCTCCGGATCCTCCCAGGACTCCTCGCGCGGCTCACCCATCGGCACCGAGGTGAAGGGAATCAGCGTGTCGACGATGCCTTCCTCGACCCAGGCTCCCAGGTCAATTGCATGCTGCAGGTTCTCCTGCTCGCTGCTCACCACCACGGCGGACACGCCAAGCCGTTTGCCGTGCACCGCGCCCATCTCATCCATCGCCTGCCGCACCTCGCGCATGAACTGGGTTAGCTCGCGCGCGCGGAACCGCAGCCAGCGCTCGTCGTCCGCCGGCAGCGCGTGCGGATCGAGGCCGTATTCATCCTTGAAGCCCGCCACCACCGGCGGCTCGTATTCCACCAGCGGCAGGCGCCGGTTGTAGAGCAGGCACACCCCGTCGATGGGCCGTTCGGCCATCTCGCGCAGCAGCGAAACGATGTAGGCCCGCACCTCGGGATAGGAATAGGCGATGCGCGGCGTCGTCTGGCCGTTGCGGTCCACCCCGCGCCATTCCGGGTGCGCTGCGGCGAAGGTGTCGCCCACGTTGATGTAGTCCATAGGCGGCGGATACAGGAAGCCGGCGACCCGGTACGACGCGTGAATCTCCAACCCGACGTCGTGACAGTGCTCGATGGCCACATCCAGCGGATCCACGCCCAGCTCGCGGAACTCCCGCCAACTCTCGGCGTGCAACCGGTCGCCCACGCGGGCGAAATCCTCGGCCTCGTCGAACGTGCACCAGCGCGCGATCTTGCTGAAGTAGTAGCTGATGTCGCCTTCGCCGGCTTCCCAATACATGCGGGAGAAGTCGGTGTGACGATAGGGCTCGATTTCGCGCCGGATGCCCTCGGCATCGTTCAATCGCCACAGGTAGTGCGGTCCGTGCGCGTCCTGGTGGGCGAAGAGTGTGCGGGTGTCGGTGCGCTGTCGCTCGGCCTGCGCCTCGGCCACCTCAGCGTCGGACAAGGGCGTCAGCTTGACATAAGCAATACGCACGATCTCCGACCGCCACGCGCCAACCTCGTCAACCGGCGCGGTCTGCCACTGCGGCTGCCCCAGCACCAGTTGCTGACCCGTCAGGTCCGCCGTGCGCCAATACAGCTCCACGAGTTGCAGGTCGTGCCCGACCTCTGGATGCGCCGGCTGCGCCGTCAGCATCGTCGGCGTCGCGTCGCCGCTCAGCCGCGCCGTCACGCATAGCCGCGCGCTCTCGTAGCCCGGCGGCGGCATCACCCCCAGCGATACCGCGTGCCATCCGGCCGCGTTCAGGTCCAGCGTCACGTCCGGCGCGGCCGTCTCGGGGCCCGCCAGCAGCATCCGGCCGCTCATGTCGCCGGCGGTGTACGACATCGCGCGCCAGCGGTGAAACGCCGGCACCGAGCCCACGGCGTCCGGCGGCTGCACGTCGCTCAGGTCGGTGATGTAGACCGGGTCGTTGACCAACCCGCGGTCGGCGATGCCGTCTGCCATATACACCTCACCCACTTGAAGGGGCTGCGGTGGATGTCTCAGCCCCGCGACTAGATCCCGCGCCGCAGAGGTGAACTTACTTTAGGCGGCGGGATTCCGAACGCACAAACCCAGCATCTCCGCTCCAGCCGCACCTCCGTCCAAACTGCACCCTCAGGCGCGCTATCGGGCGCCGCCATGTCCGTCATTCCGGCGGAAGCCGGAATCCAGCCACTCGGGGCGTCGGCATCCCGAACTGCGGGTCTCCCGCTCAGTCGGCGCCAGCCATCTCGAGCAGCTTGCCGACCGTGCGCCAATTGCGAATGGTGATCGTCGTTCCCAATGTCCGGTCGAAGTAGTCGACCGTCAGCTTCGACCGCGCCGTGCCATTCGGAAAGTGCAGATAGACCTCGCGTCCCCGAATCTCGAAGGCGTCCTGCGGCGAGCGGTCCGGATCGAGTTCCGCGATCCGCGCTGCGCTCGGCGTACTCGCCAAGAACCCCACATGAAGGTGGGCCGGGTCGGCCCCCGCCGCCAGAAACGGATTGCCGTCCACGACCGCGGTCCACTCGGCCGCCGTCCGTGTCACGACCGGCACCTCGAACCCGTGGCTTGCGGCGATCTCAGCTTCGATGAGCGACGGAAGACGCTCCGCCAGCGCCGGCTCCGCCCGGAACACGACGTTGCCGCTTTGGATATACGTCCGCACATCGGAGCAGCCCGACGCCTCGAACATCGCCCGAAGGTCGGCCATCAGCAGCTTCTTCGTGCCGCCGACATTGATGGCCCGCAGCAGCGCGATGTAAACGCCATCGCTCATGCGCCGCTCCCCCGCGATCGTCACCGAATGGCAAGACGCCGCTAAGTATCGTCCATTCCATCCGAGCCGGCGCCGAACCGGCCCTCACTTGCAGCACTCGTGTCCGCCTAGAGCCTCGCCGCCGTCATCACCTCGATCAGCCGACCCCGCAAGGGCCTCGTCGCCTGCAACAGATCGTAGAGCCGCTCCTCGACCTCAGCCTTGTTGGGCACCTTCCAATCGGGATATCCGCCAATCCTCCTCTTGAGGAACTGCCGCAACTCACCGGGTCCGTCGAACATCTCTTTCGCCGCCAACAGCTCGGCCAGGTATGCCCGGCGATGGGCATAGGCGTGGGATCGCCCCGCCAGCTTGTGGACGATCTCGACGTGCTCGTGCAGCACCACCAGGTAGGCGAATTCCGGCTCGGCGCTGACAAAGCTCTCCGGCAGATAGATGTTGCCGTCCTCGTCGTACATGGCCAGGTCCGCCCACTCGGGCCACGGATCGCAGATGAAATAGCGGACGTCGGTCCCCTCCACCTCGCACGTACCCACACGGGTCACATTGGCCTTGAGGACCGCCACGAGTTCTTGAAGCTCCGGATGCGGCAGCTTGAGCTTGTCGGTGGGCTTTGGCATTCCTGGCTACTCCTTTGTTCACTCCAGCGCCCTAGCGGCCTTTTCGCCGTGTACAACGCGCCGCAGCGCCCGTGCGCCACGCGTTCACGATCAGAACGTGGCAGGCGACCACAGCCCATGTGATCCGCCGGCCCGTTCGTGGTGAGCCCTTCGGCAAGCTCAGGGCAGGCTCCGTCGAACTACAACGGGTTGTCACCGCCGACCGATCCTCGATCATCTCGCCTGTGCCGATGGCCCGTGCGGTGAAATCTGCATCGAGTTTCCCAGCGGATGCTGACGCGCTCGCGCACGTGAGGCACGATTCCTTCATGTCCACCGACCAGCCGGCCCTCAATCCCGCCTGGCCCGTGTTGCGCCGCTATCGCGGCGAGCACCTGCGGCGCGTGGCCATGCCCATCGGCGGCATCGGCACCGGCACCGTCTCGCTGGGCGGACGCGGCAATCTCCGCGACTGGGAAATCGTCAACCGCCCCGCCAAGGGCTTCGTCCCCAACGTCCCCATCACGCGCAACATGACCGAGCCGCGCGCATTCTTCGCCGCCCGAGTTCAGGTCCAGGGCCATCCTCCTGTCACCCGACTGCTCGAAGGCGATCTCGATCCGGTCGAATATGAAGGGACGCTGGGCTCCCCAGCGTCGCACCACGGCCTGCCGCGCTTTGCCGACGCCTCGTTTCACACCGCCTATCCGCTGGCGCAGGTGTGCTTGCGCGATCCCGATGTTCCCGTCGACCTCCGCCTCGAAGCGTTCAACCCGCTCATCCCCGGCCGCGCCGACGACAGCGGACTTCCCGTGGCGGTGCTGCGCTGGATGGCCGGCAACCCGTCGGACGTCCCGATGCAGGTTTCGGTCTGCGCCGTCCTGGCCAACTTCATCGGCACCGACGGAAAGCACGGCCAGCCCAAGCGCAACGTCAACCGCTGGCGCCTGGGCAACGGCCTGCGCGGGCTCGACATGCGCTCCGACGGTGTGCCCGCCGACGCCGAGCAGTGGGGCACCCTGGCCCTCACGGTCCTCGACGCCCCTGACCAGACCGTCACCGCCCGCACCGCCTGGTACGACGTGCCCTGGGGCGACGCGCTGCTGGACTTCTGGGAGGACTTCAGCGCCGACGGCCGGCTAGACGATCGCCCGCCCGGCGCCGCCGATTCGCCCACGGCCTCACTCGCCGCAACGGTGGACCTGGCACCGGGCCAGGATCGCGCCGTCACCTTCCTGCTCGCCTGGCACTTCCCCAACCGCCTCACCTGGGACGTCATGCGCACCGGCGATGACCGCGCTGACTGGGTCGGCAATCACTATGCCGCCCGCGTCCCGGACGCCTGGACCGCCGCCGAAGACGCCGCAGCCCGTCTGCCCGACCTCGAGCGCGACACGGTCCGGTTTGTGCGCGCCTTTTGTGACGCCGACATTCCCGACGCGATAAAGGAAGCCGCGCTCTTCAACCTCAGCACGCTGCGCTCCCAGACTGCCTTTCGCAGCGCCGACGGCGGCTTCTACGGCTTCGAGGGCTGCTTCGACGACGCCGGCGCGGGCTTCGGCACCTGCACCCACGTTTGGAACTACGAGCACGCCACGGGTTATCTCTTCGGCGACCTGGCGCGGGGCATGCGCGACGTCGAGTTCAACGAGTCCACCGCCAGCGACGGCCACATGGAGTTCCGCGCGGCGCTCCCCCGCGGCCGCGCCTCCGCCTGGGGTCTGGCCGCCGCCGACGGCCAGCTTGGCTGCCTGGTCAAGCTCTACCGCGACTGGCAGCTCAGCGGTGACGACGACTTCCTGCGGCGCCTATGGCCCGGTGCGCGCCGCGCGCTCGAGTTCTGCTGGATCGAGGGCGGCTGGGACGCCGACCGCGACGGCGTCATGGAGGGCTGCCAGCACAACACCATGGACGTGGAGTACTTCGGCCCCAACCCCGAGATCGGCGGCTGGTATCTGGCGGCGCTGCGCGCGGGGGAGGAGATGGCCGCCCACGTCGGCGAGACCGAATTCGCCGCCGAGTGCCGCCGCCTCTTCGAGCAGGGACGCGCCTGGATCGACGCCAACCTCTTCAACGGCGACTACTTCGAGCACCAAATCCGACCGCAGCCGGACCGCTCGCGCATCGCCCCGGGCCTGCGCCGGCCCGAGAAGTACGCCGCCCAGAACCTAGAAGACCCCGAGCACCAGGTGGGCAGCGGCTGTCTGGTCGGCCAGCTCGTCGGCCAGGCCGCCGCCCGCCTCGGCGGGCTCGGCCCGCTGCTCGATCCCGACCACGTGGCCGCGACGCTGCGGTCGATCATGCGCCACAATTTCCGCCCGTCGATGCGGGGCCACGTCAACCACTTCCGCAGCTACGCCCTCGCCGACGAGGCCGGCCTAGTCATCGCCGCCTATCCCCGCGGCGACCGCCCCGAGCGCCCCTTCCCCTACTGCAACGAGGTTTGGTCCGGCCTCGAATACACGGCCGCCGTCGGCATGCTGCAGGAGGGCCAGCCGGACGCCGCGCTGCAAGTGATCGAGGCCGTGCGCGCCCGCCACGACGGCGCGCGGCGCAATCCGTTCGACGAGCCGGAATACGGCCATCACTACGCCCGCGCCATGGCCGCCTGGGGTGCCGTGGTCGCCGTCGCCGGCTTCGGCTACTCCGCTGTCCGCGCCGAGATGCGCTTCGCCGCCGACCCCGGCACGGCCTTCTGGTCCAACGGCTCCGCCTGGGGCACCTGCACCCGCACCAAGAACGACCACGGCTGGCACGTGCGTCTGGACGTGCTCGGCGGCGAGGTCCGCCTGCGCGCCTTCGAGCTCACGGACGTCGGTCGCGTGGAGTTCGATGCCGGATGCGAGGTGCATCTGGACAGTCCGCTCACGCTTCACATACCTGCCTAGCGAGACCTTCGCGCAACCCCTCCGTCATTCCGGCGAAGGCCGGAAGCCAGGTCCGGGGCGGCCGGGTCCCAGTCGGACACCTGAAACGGATGGTCCGAGACTCCTCGCTTCACTCGGAGATTCTGTATTCGGCCGTGAAGGATCTTCAGGTAGTTGGCTCGGTGGCCCGCGCTGCGTGCAGCGTGGGACCGGCCGTGATCGTGTCTCCCAGGCTGCACGCAGCCTGGGCCACTGGGTAGTCACCGTCGCCGATCGCACCTTTAGGTGCGAACATGCACCATGCCGAGCCGAGTCTCTACGTCGGCTCCCGCTTCACCACGGTGAAGCAAGGCGAACTGTCGAGGGGTCTGGTTGCCGCAATGCTTTGGCAACTGAACATTGACCGGGAGGAGTTTTTGACCATGACCTACGCCTACCCCTGCGAGCTCACGCCGGTGGACGACGGCAGCCTGATTGCCACCTTTCCGGATGTCCCGGAAGCCATTTCCGGCGGCGCGGACCGTTCCGAAGCCCTGGCGATGGCCGAGGACGCCCTCGCCGCGGCCCTGGCCGGCTACGTGCATGAAAAGCGGGAGATCCCCGCGCCCAGCGAAGCGGTAGAAGGTCAGGCGTTGGTCCCCGTGTCTCCGGTCGTGGCCGCCAAGCTCGCGCTGTATTCGGCCATGCGAACGCAGCGCATCACCAAGGTCGAACTCGCCCGCCGGCTGGGCATCAGCGAGTCGGCCGCGCGCAAGCTCACCAACCCGGACCATCGCTCCCACGTCAGCCAGGTCCACAAGGCGCTCAGGGCCCTAGGGCGCAGCCTGAGGGTCGAAGTCACCGCCGCCTGACGGCGAAGAGCCGCCGGGAATCACCTGACGCTTTACTTTGCGTTCGAGCGCCAGATCGAATGATCTGCGGCCAGAATTCCAGCGCTCTTGTCATTAGCAGGTCTTACATGCTGTCATTGCTATGCCATAATCCACGACACCAACTTGATCCGCGAGACGACAATGGCATTGCTCGCAGAGCGCCTGGGGCAGGTAGCAACGGAACTGCGTCTCGATCAGGCTGACTTGGCGCGAATCCTTGGGGCGAGTCCCCGCACCGTGGCGCGCTGGCTCCAGGAAGAAACTGCGCCGCGAAGAGATACGCGCGAGCGCATACTGGAGCTCGTCGCGGTGTTGAACGCCTTGTCGAAGACCGTCCACGGGCAGGCCGCCTACGACTGGCTCTATTCACCGATTCCGGCTCTCGAGCATCGAAAGCCCGCCGATCTCCTCGCCCAAGGCCGCTACCGCGAAGTATTGGGCGCGATCGACGCGTTGGCCGAAGGGGTGTTTGTCTAGCCGTCGTGTTGGACCCGCGGATCGTCGAACGCATCGATTCGATCGAGCCAGTTGGTTTTGGCGGCCGCGCCTATCGGCACGTTTCCCCGACACACTCGTCCATGTCGGGCGAAGGCGCCCGGCTACACGGCGGACGGTGGAACCCACCAAGGAGCTTTCCCACGCTCTACCTGGCGCTGGACCGTCCCACGATGTTGGCGGAACTGAAGCGTACGGCGCTCAGATTCGGAATTCCGCCCGAGAGTTTGCTGCCGCGAGCGGTCTATCGCTTCTACATAGCGCTCCACCATTGTCTCGACCTGCGGGATGCGAGCGGCCGGGAGGCTGTGGGTCTGAGTCTCGATGCCATTCGCAGCGACGACTTGCGGCGATGTCGAAAGGTCGCAACGGCGGCGCACTACCTCGGTCTCGAAGGATTGCTGGCGCCGTCCGCCACGGGCGCGGGTTTCACGATCGCCATCTTCACGGACCGGCTCCGGCCGGACTCATGCATAGAGCCGGGCGATGCCGAGATTCTGAACGCGCTGCCCCAACCCTGGACCTGATCCCAAGTCGCGTTGGCCTCGCCGCGCAGCGGAAGCAGGGATCGGAGAGCCGCACCGAAATGCCAACCGCCATCAGCGGCTCGCACAGATTGCAAGTAGTACTTTCAATCTGCGCAGCCGCTCGGCTAACTGGGCCGTTCAGCCATGATCGCCTGCACAACGGGCGCGGCGATCGGCCGCCCGCCTACCTCATTCCGGCACCGGCATCTCCGCCAGCATCTCGTCCGTGATGTAGCGACCCAGCCCGAACACCTTGCGGTCCGAGTACCAGAAGATCCGCTCGCCGTTCAGCTCCGTCAGGCTGGCGTACATCGAGAGCCACCATTTGTAGAACGGCGGCACGCCCACGCAGTTGGTGTCAAAGAGCAGCACTGGGTCGCTGAACCAGATCGGCTGATGCGCGTCGGGGCGGTACTCGCCCAGCGAAATGAACTGCGGCCGGCGGCTGCTGTTCGAGTCGCCGATGCCTACCGAGCCATAGCCCCACCCGTCGTGATTCTGGAGCAGCTGGAGATAGCGGCCGTCGTTGAGGCGGTAGAGCGGCGTCGGGGACACCGGGTTCTCCATCGGCTCGCCGCCATCCCTGTACCGGAGCATCTCCGTGGGCCGCCACGAGTGGCCGTGGTCGTCCGAAACCGTGTACCAGATCTGCCCATTGCGCGTGCGCATCACCGTCATCAGCCGGTCGTCCGGCAGCAGCACCGGCGCCGGCTCCTGGCAGAACGACGAGCCTTCCGGGGCGTCCGGGTCGCTTTCGAGCGGCACGGTGATCAGCTCTTCGTCGTCCGGCAGCCAGGTGATCTTCACGTCGCGCGGATCCGGGTCCTCGTCGATGTTGTCGAAGCGCATGAACTGGCAGCGGCAGTCGCTGCGGTAGTACTGCACCTTGCCGTCCGGCCGGCGCACCCCGGTTACCTGCCGCGCCGCCGGCGAGGCCCACTCGGTGTAGCCCACCAGGACCCGGTCCAGCGCGTCCCGGATCGGCTTCTGCCACACGATGGAGTTTGTGCCAATGCTCGGGTCGGGATGGCTCAGGATCGTGCGCCGGTAGGAAATGTCCACGCCGCCCGGCGTCCAGGTGCGGCCGTCGTCGTCGGAGTAGCTGCAGCGCAGAAAGCTGGTCTGATAGCTGAGCCCGACGCCCGTCCCCTTGTTGTAGAAGGCATAGATGCGGCCCGTGCGGCTGATCACCGGAAACCCGAAGCACGTCGCCTGGCCGGGCTTGGGTCCCGGCGGGTCGAACTCGCCCGGCTCGGACCAGCTGCGCCCGCCGTCCTCACTGCGCGCGTAGAGCACCGTGTGGTCCGAGGCGTCCTGCTTGGTGCCATAGGTCCAGATGGCCAGCAGATCGCCGCCCGGCGTCTCGGACACCAGCACGTGGTCCACCGCCTCCACCCACTCCGGCGGCTGCTTGGGCAGGAAGAAGACCAGGTCAGGATTCGTGCGGCGCCAATCGTCGCTAAAGCACTCGTAGTCGCCCTCGACCGGCATGACACACCCCGCTCACCATCACCCCGGACGCGCTCCGTCCGGCTAGCCGCAGCCTAGTCCGTCCCAAGCAGCGGCGCGAACGATTCAGCGCCCCTCACGTCCGCGTTCCCACGCGGGTACGATGCGCGGCACGTGGTGGCGGAGGCGTGGGGGTGGCGTGATGGCGCAGGACAACCGATTCGGCATCCCCGGCGTGCCGTTTCCCGTCGGGGTGGAGTACTACCGCCCGCCCACGCCCAAGCCCGAGGTCTGGGACGAGGACTTTGCGCGACTCAGCGCCGCCGGGTTGCGCGTCGTGCGCTCGTTCCCTTACTGGCAGTGGTTCGAGCCGAGCCCCGGCGTCTACGAGATGGACGACATCGACCTGCTTTTCGACACCGCCGAGAAGCACGGGCTCTACGTCTGGCTGGACGTGCCCACGGCCACTCACGGCGCCGGTCCCGACTGGCTGCTGCGCCACTACCCCGACATGCAAGTCGTCAACTACCGCAACGAGCTGGTCGTGCAGGACGCGCACCCGGCCTATGCCCAGGGCGCCCAGGTCCATTGCTTCGATCACCCCGAGTTTCGCCGCCTGGCCGGCGACTTCCTGCGGCACGCCATCAACCGCTACAAGGACCGGCCCAATCTGCTGATCTGGGGCATCTGGGACGGACCGAACCTGTCGTCGGCCTGGGCGGCCCAGGGCGGTGGTTTCCCCTGCTACTGCGTGCACACGTTGGCGCTCTACAAGGCCTGGCTGCGGAAGCAATTCACCCTGGACGAGCTCAACGTGGTGTTCGACCGCCGCTTCCGCCGCTGGGAGGACGTCGAGCCGCCGCGCTCCAACCGCAACGTCGTCGAGATGCGCTGGTACCGGCGCTTCCATCACGAGAACATCGCCGACTATCTGAAGTGGATGATGGACCTGGCGAACTCTATCGACCCCGTGCACGAAAAGCGCGCCCACGGCGGCTGGCGGCCGCAGCCGAAGGACGAGTACTGCGCCCCGCTGGTCGACAGCTGGGGCATGTCCATGTCGTCCAACCACCTGCTGACCGTGGACGACCCGAACTTCATCGCCGACCGGGCCCTCGGCTTCGACTGGTCACGCCAGGTGGGGCGCAACGGGCGCTGGTGGAACGAGGAGATCTACGCCGGCATGTCGCGCGGTGGCGTGACCTGGAAGAAGCAGTCGCACCCCTGTGAACAGACCATGCTGCTCTGGATGACGCTGATCGGCGGCGCGGCCGGCGCCATGTTCTGGCAGTACCGGCCCGAATACCTGAGCTTCGAGTCGCCCGGCTACAACATGGTGGCGCTGGACGGCGAGCCCACGCCCCGTTTCCGAGCGGTGGTCGAGGCCCTGGAGCAGATTGAGGGGCTGAGCGATCACCTGCCGCTGGAGGTACCGCGCGCCGACGTGGCCATCGTCTACGACGCCCACGCGCACGAGCTGTTCCAATTCGGCGAGCAGGACGAGCGCTTCATGGCCGACTTTCGCGGCGTCTACCGCACGCTCTGGCTGCGGGGAATCCCGGCGGACCCGGTCACGCCCAAGATGGACTGGTCCGGTTACCGGCTGCTGGTGCTGCCGAACGTGGCGCTGATGGACGACGCGACGCGCGACCGCCTGGCGCGCACGCTCGACGAAGACCCTGAGGTCCAGGTGCTGATCGAGGGCAGCTTCGGCACCTACTCGCATGACGGCCAGTCCAGCTACAACCCGCCCGAGGGCTTCGCCGACCGGATCGGCGTGCGCGTGGCGGACCTCTCGGCAGTCACCGAGACCGACATCGCAAACGGGCGCAACGTCCTCGAGACGCCCCACGGCCCGGTACCCGTCACGACCACGTGCGGCTACGCCATCCTCGAACCTCAGGGCTCGACCGAAGCCATCGCCCATCTGGGTGATCAGACGGTTGCCGTGCGCAGCGGAGACGGCCGCATCACCTGGTACGGCCTCACCCTGTCCGCGGGATTCGACGACGTCGCCATTCCCGCCGTCGTGCAGGGCGCGGTCGACGACGCGGGCGTCAGCGCCCCGGTCGACGTCGACGGCGACCCCATCGTGCCGGTTCTCAGGCGATCGAAGCAGGGCGGTTGGCTCATCTTCACGCAGAACCTGTCGCGGCAGGGGGCCTCGGCCACGCTGCGTCCGGCTTGGCCGGTGTCGGAGGTCACGGACCTTATCGCGCACGCCCCGGTCGCCATCGATGACAGCGGCTTCCAGGTCACCATGGAGCCCTGGAGCGTCGGCGTGTTCCACTGCAACGAGGCCTAGCCGAAGAGAGGAAAGCGCCAATGCCGGTTGAAGGCGACTACGCCTGCTACAGCAAGGATTGGCGGCGCACGGACCCGGACCTGGTGCTCCACCTGCCCACGCGGGTGCCCGAACACCCCGAGCACCAGGACCACGTGCTGGTGGACTACACGCCGGGCGGCGACCTGCTCGCCATCTGGACCCTGGCCTATGAGCCGGACGCACGCGACTACGGCGTCTACTTCGCCCGCAGCTCGGATCACGGCCACACCTGGACCGAGCCGGCGCAGATTCACGAGGCCGGGACGGCCGGCCAGGTCAGCAGCTTCGGCTTTCCCGTCATTGCGTCCAGCGGGCGCATCTACTGCTACTACAACCGGTCCGTCGGCTACGGCGAGAACGCTCTCAACGCCGTGCTGCGCTGTCGCTACTCCGACGACGACGGCCACACCTGGATCGACGGCGGCGTCGACATCGAGTACCGCCGCACGCCCATCGATCATCCCGATCCCACGGTTCCGCCCATGGGGATCGTCTGGCAGAAGCCGATTCGCGACGCCAAGGGGCGCCACGTGGTGGCGTTCACCCGCTGGGCCGCGCAGTACATCACGCCCAAGCCCTACGTGCCGCACATGGGCGACCGGCCCAACGGCATGTTCCGCGAGTTTCGCTGCGAGTTCCTGCGCTTCGAAAACATCGACGAGGGACCGGACCCCACTGACGTGCAGATCACCTGGCTGCCCGAGGACGAGAACCTGATCCAGGTGCCGGTCAGCTTCGAGCCGCAGGCCTCCGACGGCTACACCTTCTGCGAGGAGCCGGGGCTGGTGCTGCTGCCGGACGGCCGCCTGTTCGCCGAGATGCGCACCGCCAACGGCGAGCTCTGGTACACGGTGTCGGACGACGCCGAGGCGCTCACCTGGCGTCCCACCGAGGTCCTGCGCTTTCGCGATGGCGGAGAGCCCATGCTCAACCCCAACTCGCCGTCGCCGATGTATCGGTTGGAGGACGGGCGCTACCTGCTCCTCTTCCAAAACCACGACGGCTGGGGCTATGGCGGCAAGGGACCGCTCGCGTTAGAGAGCCGCCGCCCGCAGTTCCTGGCCGTCGGCGAGTACCGGCCGGAGGCCCATCAGCCGGTGTGGTTCAGCGAGCCGCTGCTGCTGTTCGACACGCACAAGGTGGGCGTCTTTCCGCTCTTCATGTGGTGGCTGTCCATGTATTCCAGCCTCACCGAGCGCGACGGGCGCCGCATCCTCTGGTACACCGACCGCAAGCTGTTCTCGCTGGGCAAATACATCACCGACGAGATGCTGGAGCCGCTGACAGTCCCGGTGTGACGCGCTCGCGGCATTGACAGGGAGCGGCTCGGCCGGTACGCCATAGCCGCACCACCACCGAGATCAGCGCCTGATGTATAGCCGGATCAAGCGCCGCGCCTACGAGATCGTCGAGCCGACGCCCGAAGGCGACCGCCCAAGCCACTTCTTCGACATGGCCCTTATCACGCTCATTTCGCTCAACCTGCTGGCGATCGCCCTCGAGACGATTTCGCCCCTTGACGAGCGGGCCGGCGGCGCCTTTCTTGTCTTCGAGATCGTATCCGTGGCGATCTTCACGGTGGAATATCTCGTGCGCGTCTGGGCGTGCACGGAAGATCCGGCCTTCGCCCACCCAATAAAGGGACGGCTGCGGTTTGCGATTCAGCCGATGGTGCTGATGGACCTGATCGCCATCCTTCCGTTCTACATCCCGCTGCTGGTGACGGCCGACTTGCGCTTCGTGCGCTCGCTGCGGCTGCTGCGAGTCTTCCGGCTGGTCAAGATCACGCGCTATTCCGAGTCCATGACAATCGTCGGCTCGGTCCTGCGCAGTCGTCGCGAGGTGTTGCTCTCCACCCTGTTCGTCACCTTCGTCCTCCTGTTCATGGCGTCGGTGCTGATGTACTTGGCGGAGCGCGACGCGCAGCCCGAAGGCTTCTCGAGCATTCCGGCCGCCATGTGGTGGGGCATGGTGACGCTGACGACCGTGGGCTATGGCGACCTGGCGCCGGCGACGCCGGTCGGTCGCATTCTGGGCGCCGTGGTCGCGCTGTTTGGCATTGGGCTCTTCGCCTTGCCCGCCGGAATCCTGGGGTCGGCCTTCGTGGACGAAATCGAGGCCCGCCGGTCCGCGAGGCAAGTGCAGGCGTGCCCCCATTGCGGCAAGCCCATCGGCGACCACGCGTCATCCGACACATGACCCAGGGCGCGTTGGTACCCTCGGCCATCCCGCGCGTGCGAGAGATCAGCCATGACGTCTGACGCGCCCATCGTTGTCGACGCCCACAACCACTATTGGGTGATCGGGAAGTCCCACTTGAATTGGATGGACGACTCCATCCCCGACACGTTGCGCCGGACGTACACCCCGTCCACCCTCAAGCCGCGCATGGACGCCGCGGGCGTGCATCGCTCGGTCATCGTCGAGGCGAGCACGGAGTGGGCCGAGCAGCCCTGGTACCTGGACCTGTGCGACGAGTACGACTTCGTCGTCGGCGTGATCGCCAACCTGGATCTTACGGCCTCGGATCTCGAAGCGAAGCTGGAAAAGCTTGCGGCCAGTCCCTGGTTCAAGGGCCTGCGCGCCGGGGCCGAGAACATGCCCGACACCGCCTGGCTGGCCCGCGACGACGTGCGCCGCGGCATCCGTACCGTGGTCTCGCGCGGCTACATCGTGGAGCTGCTGGTCAAGACGCCGCACCTGCCCCACATCCCCACGATCGCGCGGGAAAACGATGGCGGGAAGCTGATCGTGGATCACATGGCCAAGCCGCCGTTCGAATCGGGCGACCTCTCGGCGTGGCATGAGGGCATGCGCGCGCTGGCGCCCTACGAGCACCTGCGGGTGAAGGTTTCGGGCCTGCTCACCGAGTGCCCCTCGTCGCCGACCACGGCAACCATCCAGCCGGCGGTCGACACGGTCCTCGACGCGTTCGACATCGACCGGCTGATCTGGGGCAGCGACTGGCCGGTGGCCCTGATGGCCGCCCCCTACGAGGACACGTTCGAGCGGGTCACGGCCGCACTGGGCGGGCTCAGCCCCAGCGAACGCGCGGCGCTGCTTGGCGGAAACGCCATTGATTTCTACGAGCTTGCATGAGACGTGCCTGCCGAACATGAGCAATTGGAGATCGTCGGCGCACCGGACGGAATGCGCGCTGCGTGCGTTTCAACTTCCAACACGTACTTTCGGGCACGCTCTAGCGTGATGGAATACCGGCCAAACCCCGCAACCGTCTGCTGTAGATGCCTGACGAAAGGAATAGGATGCCCGTACAACGCTATTCGGTAAACCAATATCCAATCGAGACCTTACTCACCTGGATCAAGACGGATGAGATCGCTATCCCAGAGATCCAAAGACCATTTGTTTGGAACGCGGCTAAGGTGAGGGACTTCATAGACTCTCTCTACAACGGCTATCCCGTCGGTTATCTGATCGCATGGCGGAACCACGATGTTCGACTGAAGGACGGAACTCAGTCGGCAGGCAAGCGCATATTGATCGACGGTCAGCAGCGCGTAACCGCGTTACTGGCTGCACTGCTTGGCGAGCAAGTAGTCACCAAGGCCTACAAGCGCACCCGAGTTTCCATAGCTTTTCACCCCGGTGAAGAACGCTTCGAAGTAACGAATGCGGCAATTCGCCGCGACCGCGGATGGATCGCCGATATCTCTACCATGTTCTCGTCAGACGTTAAGATATTACAGATATTAGATCAATATTGTAACGCGAATCCAGCGGCAGACCGGGACAAATCCTACGAGTGCCTTGAGAAGCTTCGCGGGATTACCAGTAACCATCTCGGCCTAATCGAGTTGAACTCGGATCTTGAGGTGGAGACCGTGGCGGAGATCTTCGTGCGCATCAACCGCCAGGGAGTGACGCTCAATGCGGCCGATTTCGCAATGTCCAAGATGGCGGCAACCGAACAGCACAACGGCCACCTGCTACGCAAGTGCATCGATTACTTCTGCCACCTTGCAGTTGCTCCGGAAGCGTACTCGAATCTAGCGAACGATGGAGACTTTGCCTCCACTGAGTACTTTCGTACATTGGAGTGGCTGAAGCACGAAAAAGACGACCTTTATGATCCCTCATATACAGATATGCTGCGGGTCGCATTCACATCACGGTTCAAGCGCGGAAGCTTAGAAGATTTGGTTGCACTACTCTCGGGCCGTAATTTCGAGACCCGAGTCTTTGAAGAAGCAACGGCGCAGAAGTCATTCGAGACACTTGAGAATGGCATCCTGAGCTATATGAACGAGACTAACTTCAAGCGGTTTACTATGATCCTACGCTCTGCTGGATTCGTAGATTCGTCTTTAATACGGTCCCACAATACTGTAAATTTTGCTTACATACTCTATCTGACACTACGTGAACAGCAGGAAGCTCCTCATCGGATAGAACGGCTCGTTCGCCGTTGGTTTGTGATGTCAATCCTGACTGGCCGGTATACTGGCTCTCCTGAAACCGCCTTCGGCGTCGATATTGGCAACATTGATTCGCAAGGCGCAGCTGCCTATCTTGATACCATCGAACGCGGTGAGCTCTCAAGCGCGTTCTGGGATGTTGGTCTGCCTCAACAGATGGATTCGTCTGTGGCTAGCAGCCCTTATGTCAACGTTTACCTTGCCAGTCAAATAAGAGCACAGGACAAGGGATTTCTCTCGCGCGACATAACCGTTCGTGACTTAATCGAAGGTCAACTGCACATTCATCATGTTTTCCCCCGAAACTACTTGAGGCAGCATGGGTTGCAACGAAGGCGGTATAATCAGATTGCGAATTATGTAGTGATGCAGCCGGAAATCAACATCGCAATTGGAGACAATGCTCCATCGGCATATTTTTCCGAGCTATGGCACCAATGTAACAATGGGCAGACTCGGTACGGAGGGATTACTGACGCCGATGAACTGAAAGACAATCTTGGTTCTCACTGCATCCCTGGCGGGATGGATTCGGCTACAGCTGGAGACTATGACCGGTTTCTTATAGAACGGCGAAGGTTAATGGCTGGAAAGATGCATGATTACTATGTGGCTCTATAGTGACTCTGCCGAACAGCCATCGCTCGTTATTGTGTATATGGACCTTTGCAAGTGTCGGTTGTCCTGGCCCGAAGGCTTGTGGAGCTGTCGGTTGGAACAGTCTTTCTCTCGGTTTGGCTGTAGAGTGTGGTTGAATGCAAGATTGGAATGTTTTCATTCGTAATAGAACCGTCGGATGCTCGTATTGGCAGCGCGCGGCGGGCGAGTTGAGCGCGCACACAAGGGAGGCGTATAGATGTCATCGATGACGATGCGGCTGACGAAGCGGCAGTTCCTGCGGCTGGTCGGATCGGCCGCCGGCGTGGCGGCGACCTACCACACCATGAACACGCTGGGCCTGTTGGGCCCGGCGAGCGCGCAGGCGGCGACGCCGGACCTGCCGAACGGCTCGGGCTTCGGCAAGCGCGTGGTGATCCTGGGCGCCGGCATCTCCGGCATGACGGCCGCCTACGAGCTATCCAAGGCGGGCTATCACTGCACCATCCTGGAAGCCACCAACCGCGCCGGCGGTCGCAATCTGACGGCTCGCGCGGGTGACGTGATCCACGAGGTCGACAGCCGGCAATGGGTGGACTTCGACCACGAGGACCATCTCTACGCCAACCTCGGCCCGGCCCGCATCCCCTACCACCACCGCGCCATCCTTGGCTACTGCAAGGCGTTCGGCGTCGAGCTCGAGATGTTCACCAACGACAACCGCGCCGCCTTCTTCCACAACGCCGAGCGGTTTGGCGGGCAGCCGGTCGTGGGGCGGCGGGTGATGACCGACCAGCGCGGCTACATCGCCGAGCTGCTGGCCAAGGCCATCAACCGCAACGCGCTGGACGACGACCTGACCGCCGACGACAAAGAGCGGCTCCTGCCCATGCTGGTCGAGTTCGGCGGCCTGGACGCCGACTATCTTTACGCTGGCTCGAATCGCGCCGGCTACCAGGGCGAGAGCGTCAATGCGGGGCTCGCGCCGGGTGACGTCAACGATCCCCTGGACTTCAGCGAGCTGCTGCGGTCGGAGTTCTGGGAATACAAGCTCCACTTCAGCCAATTCCTCAACCAGAATCCGACCCTGTTTCAACCCGTGGGCGGCATG
This sequence comes from Chloroflexota bacterium, assembly GCA_026708035.1. Lineage (NCBI taxonomy): Bacteria > Bacillati > Chloroflexota > Chloroflexota bacterium. The sequence continues at coordinate 52,541 of JAPOVQ010000013.1, forward strand.
GACGCCATCGCCAAGGCCTTCGAGACAAGGGTCAGGCGGATCATCCGCTACAACAGCCCCGTCGAGGAGATCCGCAAGACTGCCGACGGCGCCCGCGTGGTCCACCGGAACCAACGCAGCGGAGTCAGCGAAGCCGTCGACGCCGATTACGTCATCTGCACCATCCCCGCGCCGGTCCTGAAGGACATCCCCAACGACTTCACGCCCGAGACCCAGGCCGCCATCGAGTCCGTCGCGTTCGTTCCCGCCGTCAAGATCGGCTTCCAGGCTCGCCGCCGCTTCTGGGAAGACGACCACGCCATCTATGGCGGCATCTCGTGGACCGACCAGGACATCACCCAAATCTGGTATCCGGCGAACGGGTACCACCGCGAGAAGGGCGTCGTCATGGGCGCCTACATCTGGGACGACTTCCCAGGCCAGGGCGAGCGCTGGGCGAATATGACCCCGCCGGAGCGCCTGCGGACCGCCATCGCCGAGGGCGAGCACCTCCACCCCGGATATGCCCAGGAGATCGAGTCGGGCATCAGCCGCGCCTGGCTCAAGGCGCCCTATCAGCTCGGTGCCTGGCCCGAGAGCTACCAGCCCCCCGCTGAGATCCTCGCCCCCGACGGCCCGATCTACTTCGCCGGCGACCAGGTCACCGCACTGCCGGGCTGGCAGGAAGGCGCCGCCCTGGCGGCCCACGCGGTGGTGAACGCCATCCACGCGCGGATCATGGCGGGCTAAGGCGCGGTCCCCGCGCTGATGGATCGTCAGGCGGTCTGGATTGGGGCCGATCCAGGCGGAACTACGAATTTTGGCATCGCGGAGCTGTACGCGGACGGCACTACTAGGACCGCCTGCGTCTCATCCGCCCGCGAAGCCGCCGGGTGGGTCAGAGGCGCAGATCGGGCCAAGCACCAACATATTGCCTAGCGGCCGTGTGTTGCGGTCCTCGTCCGAGCGGCTTTCGAATATAGACATTTCATCATATCTGGATATTCTCCTGTGCTAACGTTCACGCGCCGTTAAACGAGTAGGCATTGCGGGGCGTGTGCATGCTTAGTGACAGCCACATGCAGGCCGCGGCGCCGGTCCTGTTGCAAGTGAGAGTGACGACCACGCGCCTGACAGTGCGGCTGGCTTCCGACGTGCAGAACTGACCATGGAACTAATCCTGGCGATCCTAGTCTTGAGCGCCATCGCCGCTCTCGTCGGAGCCATCATCAGGCAGATTTCATTCAATAGGGCGGCACGGACCTTCGACGTTCCCGCCCTTGTCCGCCAGGGCTGGCGAATAGAAAGCGAAACTGACCAGCACGTAGTGCTCGTCAAAGGGCATCGCGTCAACCACGTCCTTCACCTGCTTCTGTGCATTCCGACCGTCGGTCTATGGGTAGTCGTCTGGGTCCTCCTGGCCATCACCGGTGGCGAGCAGCGGAAAGTGATACCAAATCGCGACCCAGAAGTCGACCCCACCACTCGATCGCGCACAGTGCCGACGACTCGATCCAGCAGACCAATCGCCGATCGATTGGACAAACCTGAGACTGCTGGATCAAAAGCGCGCTCGACAGCGTCACCAGGCGAACACTCACAAGTCGGATCTGCGGCAAAGTGGCTAACCACTAGCTTTACGGGGCTAATCGTCCTAGTAGTCCTAATCGCGTTCATTGTGGGTGCCGTGGCCGACAATCAGGCTTCCAGAATCCAACCTTCTTACACCCCGAACTTTCTCGCTAGCACACCTACTCCGTCCGCCCCGCGTGCTCTACTTCTCCGTCTCACGCCTACTCCAGCCTCTCGTTCAGCTCCCACCTCAACACCCGCACTCTTGCGCACGCCCACCCCAACCCAAAGCCCACCTCCGAGTCCTACGCCTACGATAACTCCCACCCCCGTACCTACCCCGACTCCCACTCCGCGGCCCACTCCTACCCCTACTCCCGCGCCCATCGAGATGGCACTTGCCGAACTCCTAGACGAATATGACCAAAACAAAGTGCGCGCCAATACCCAACTGCGATACCAGCAGAATGGCAAACGAGAAGTAGCTACCTCCGGCTTTATTTCTCGTATCGAAGAACTTTATAGTGTTCTCACGCCCACGCAGGAAGGGTACTCAGCTCAAGAGCTGCGTTGCTATTACGCCAATACAGAAGCAGCATTGCACATTACAAAAGGTGAATCCGTTTCAGTGATCGGTAGAATCCGAGGGGTAGGTGAATATTCGGGTGTATTGCACATGTATGCATGTAAATTGAAGGGACTGGAATTGGAGTCATATCCCAAAGTATCTATCAGATCGCTTCGCGAAAATGTTGTGCAGGTATTTTGCGTTCAGGAAGCATCTGTCTTCGGTGTCGTAAGGCTCTCGTCGGAAAACAGAGGAACAGGTGTGATTATAGATGCCGAAGAGGGCACAATATTAACCGTGCATCATGTAGTCGCAGACGAAAACGACTGCAAAAGGGTGGAGATTTCGTTACCCGGATCTGCACAACGAATCCCGGTGGCGATTCGCAAGCACTGTGCATCGATCGACAGGGCCCGGCTACAGGTATCTCCCCGAGTCTTCGGGTCACGGCCAATTGAAGCCATCTACAGATCGTCTGCTCCTGCTCAGATTGATGAAGAGGTCCACTTTTGGGGATACGGTCCTGGCGCACTACGAATGGAAACCGGACTGGTACAAGAGGCCTGGGGTGATAACTTCGTCATTGACGCGTATGCAGTGCTAGGAGATTCAGGATCCCCGGTGTTTGATGAGAATGGGCACTTACTTGGAACGATCTCCCGAGGTAACCGATCTGACCGAACGGTGTTTACGGGCGATGAGTGCTAGTGCGACCCGGTGAGTTCGCTGGAAGTGTCCTGACCGCCAATGCCATCACCTGCCCCCACCAGCTCACACTGGCCTAAGATGCACCTGCCCACGCTCGCACCGATTCCCGGAGACGCCTGATGGAGCTATGGAACAACGTGTGGGACGCCTTCAATGCGCCCATGTTCAGCCTGGGGGAAGAGCCCATCACCCCCCTCAGCATCCTTGTGCTGCTGGTCATCCTGGCGGTCACCTGGATCATCGCCGGCCGCGTGCGCTGGCTGATCGAGCGCCGCATTGGCGAAGTCGCCGACATCCAGGAAAGCACGCTACACATCATTGGAAACCTCGGCCGATACTTCATCATCCTCGCCGGCCTCTTCATCGGCTTTCAGTCGATCGGCCTGCAGCTGGATTCCGTGCTCATCATCTTCGGCGCCCTGGGCGTGGGCATCGGCTTCGGCCTGCAGAATATTGCCAACAACTTCGTCTCCGGCGTCATCCTCCTCATCGAGCGCCCGGTCAAGGTCGGCGACATCATCGACGTGGGCGGTGAGTTGGGCACCGTTGAGCGCATCAGCATCCGCGCCACGACCCTGCGCAAGTTCGACCAGACGCAGGCCATCGTGCCCAACGGCGACCTCATTTCCACCACCGTCACCAACTGGACCCACGACGACCGCCGCGTGCGGGTCGACTTCATTGTCGGCGTCGCCTACGGCTCTGATACCCGTCTAGTCGAGCGCCTGATTCGCGAAGCCGTCAACGGCCACGAGAAGATTCTCGACGATCCGGAACCCCGCATCTTCTTCTTCGAATTCGGCGACTCATCGCTCAATTTCCGCATCCTGTGTTACGTCGCCGACATCAGCGAGCGATTTGCCACGCTCAGCGATTTGCACTTCCAGATCGACGAGGCGTTCCGGGAGCACGACGTCGAGATCCCGTTCCCGCAGCGCGATCTGCACGTACGCTCGATCGACTCCGACGCGGTGCTGCGGCACGCGCCAAACGGCACGAACGGCTCGCCGAAGGCGTAGAGGGCAAACGGGCGGCCACAAGGGCCGCCCCTACAAGACAGCATCCGGCGTCCGGCCGGTCCTTGCGGCCGCCCGGATGCCCGGTGGCCCGCGCTGCGTGCAGCGTGGGACTGGCCCCGGTTGGGTCTCCCAGGCTGTGCGCAGCCTGGGCCGCCGGGCGGCCTAGTGCGGGATCCCCAGCGCGTGCATGCGCCGGTGGATGGCTTCGCGGGCCTCGTGGAACGGTCGCTCGAGAAACGCCCCGTGGTCGACTTCGCCGTGGTGGTGGCTGGCGTGACCCGCCGGATATTGCGTGCTGCGGTGGCGGATGTAGTCCAGGCTGCCGTCGATCAGCGTGAGCATGTATTGCGCCGTGGCGTCGCTCCACATGGACCACTCGGCGTCGCCGTCGGCGACGTAGACCGGCGACGTGTGGGCGAACCGCTGGCGGTGCCAGCCGTCGTGGTGCTCGGGTGCGTCGAAATAGGACGGCCCGCCGCAGCGCGCCGCGAGCCAGCTGGGCGCCGCGACCTCCAGCGTCTCGGACAGCCGCAGTTGCCGCGCGCCTCCTGACGCCTGCGCCTCGGCCACCACCTGCCCTTCCCGCACGATCTGCAGGCTGTGGACCGGCAGGATCGACTCGACCGACGCCTCAACCGTGACGCTGCCGCCGTTGCTATCCAGATGCAGCGTGTCGCCGGGCTCGTGGCCCTCCACGCGCAGGCTGATGATCGGCCCGCCGCTGAGGAAGGTGCGCCCCGCCGCCATGTTCGCGCACCAGGACTCGTAGCTGAACGGCTGGTCGGACGGCAGCCGCACGTAGGTGCGATAGAGCCCGACCGGCACCTCGGACGACATCTTGTCCGTGCCCCCGACCAGCGGCAGGCGGTAGCCGCCGTTGAGATAGCGGTAGTACTCGATGTGCGCGAACGGCCCCTGGGTGAGCATCTCGACGGCGTCGGCGCGGCCGGTCGCGATCAGGGCAGCCGGCTCGCCGTTGGGAAACGGCAGATGCGGGATGACCACCGTGCCGCCCTGGGCATGGCAGGCGTCGGCCCAGTGGGAGAGCGTGGTCTCCATTGATCCGCCCGGCTCCGCCTCGGTCGGCCCGTCGGAGCACCAGGGCATCACCGGGTCCGTGAGCCCCAGCAGGGTCAGGTGTCCCAGGAAGTGCTGCCGGTTCTCCTGCGAGACGTAGACGATGGTGCGGCCGTCGTTCGACACGCGTGGCCGGCCGATGAAGTCCTCGGTGTTGGTGAAGAGCGAGCCCCACTGCGACTGCAAGACGTTGACCACGTTCAGGTCCTCGCCCGCGGCCTCGACGTTGGCGCCGTCGCCCGAGAGGAAGTGGACGTGCGTGTCGCCGCTGTACCAGCCCTGGGCGTTCATATCGGTCCAACGGTCGAGGCGCAGCTCGAGCTCGCGCTGGCCGGGATTGATGTCGATCGCGGCGCGCAACGGCTCGTACTCGAACCCGCGGGCCACGTCCACCAGCACCCGACCCGTGGGCAGCCACCCCTGGCAGCGGCCGTCGATGTAGGCGTAGGTGGCCTGGTCCATTCGCAGGTCGCCCCCCACGTCCACGTGCCAGGTGTCGTGCTCGGCGTTCAGGTGGGAGTGGTGTCCGTGGGGCTGATATGGCACGCCCTCCGGCGAGCGGAAGTGAATGCGGCAGGGCACGGGGCGTCCGGTGGCCGCGTCGACGACGCGCGTGTGCACCCAGGCGCGTCCGGACTCCGATGCGCGCACGGTGAGCCGATCGGACGGCGTCAGCTCGCCCTTGGCCGTGAGCTCGCCAAAGCGCACCCGTCCCAGCTCCTCGCCCTCCAACTCCACGCGCACGGTGGCCGACGGCGTGGCCGCGATTTCGCTGTAGGCCGGGCTGCTGCCCGGGTTCTTGGGCTCGCCCCAGCCGGCGGTGTCCGAGGCCAAGAATGCGTCCGGGTCGCGGGGCAGCGGGTGGGCGTGCGTCGCGGTGCCGCGGTCGACGGCAACCTCCACCGCGAACGGTCGCTCCGCGTCCTCCGGCTGCGGCAGCTCGACCACCACCGCCCGGCGAGCGTCGGCGCGCAGCGGGTCCTCGTCGACCGTGCCCACGCAGATTCCGCAGAGGACAACGTCGCGTTCAGTGGGACGCACTTCGACCGACGCGATCTCAACGTCGGGGTGGGGATTGCGCCAGGGGAACAGCGAGAACGCGGGCAGCGGCGGCGTGCCGACATCCGTCAGCACGCGCCCCATTCCGTCGCGCTCGACCACATCGCGCGGGGCCGCGGGCGGGTCGGCTTGGGGAAGCGCCAGGAACGGGGCGCCGACGCGGAACATGTCGGTGGAGTGCGCGGTCACGCCGATCTCGAAGCGCTCGCGAATCGGAATGTCGTGCGTCTCACCGTCGGCGAAGTGCACCCGGTAGACGGCGACTGTGTCGCCCGGCAGATCGCCCTCGGGCAGGCGCGATGACGCCAGCGAGTGCGCGAAGGTGACGGTAAGCGCCGCGCGCCCGATCTCGATGCGCCGCGGCTCGGAGTGGCCGTCAGGACCGAATAGCGCCACCTGCGAGGCTTCCGCGTCACCGATATCAAAGGGCAAACCGCGCACGTCCCGCCGCCCGAGCCACTCACGGCCTTCGTCGCCGATCAAGCCGGCATCGGCATTGCACAGGGGAGCAATCGTCAGCGCCTCGTAGTCGGACATGAGAAACCTCGCGCGGCCGGCCGGCGTGCCGCGATGGTGGCGGTCCGGCGCTCGGGCGTCAACGCGCCCGGCAGCGAGGGATCCGCGGCCGGTCGGGGCGGCCACTAGGGCCGCCCCTGCAGGAACGGCCCCTTCGGTGTAGGGGCAGCCCTAGTGGCTGCCCTGCCCGGAGGCCCAGGCTGCGCGCCCGGTGGCCCACGCTGCGTGCAGCCTGGGAGACTCACACGCAGCCGGTCCGGTCCCCTCTCCCGCGGGGAGAGGGACAGGGTGAGGGGACGGCCGCTCCCGCGCTGCGTGCAGCCTGGGAGACTCACACGCAGCGAGTCCGGTCCCCTCTCCCGCGGGGAGAGGGACAGGGTGAGGGGACGGCCGCTCCAACGCTGCGCGCAGCGCGGGCCACCGAACGCCCCCTGCGCCCGTCAGACCTTGAGCGGGTGGTCCTCGTCGAGCAAGGCCTGGATCGGCTCCTCGTCCACGTGACTCGCATCCGTGCGGATGTAGTGGCAGGCATAGGCCCGCCGCCAGGCGTCGCTGGTGTTGGGCGCGGACATGTGGAACGTCAGCAGGTGATGGAAGATCACGCCGCCCGCGCGCACCGGCGCGTGCACCGGCGCGGGCAAGTCCAGACGCTCCGGTATCAGATGCGTCGTGCCGCCCTCCCACACGTGCTGCACGGCGCCCTCAAGATGCGAGCCGGCGAAGTACTGCATGCAGCCGTTGGCCACCGTGGCGTCGTCCAGCGCGCACCACACCGTCACGCCCCAATCGGCAGGGTCGATGCCGAAGTGGGCGTTGTCCTGGTGCGGGGGCTTGGCGCTGCCCTGCCGTGGCGGCTTGAGAAACGCCTGATCGGAGTACAGCCGCAGCGGCTCGCCAATGAGCTGGCCCACCATCTCCAGCAACCCTGGCGACTCGGCGTGCCGGAGAAAGACGGCGTCGTGCGGCGCCAGTTCGTTCAGCTTGCGGGGCAACGCGCCGTCGGCGGGAGCGTCGGGCTCGAGCTGCACTCCCATGCGCTCGGCGTCGGCGCTGCCGGCGGGCGACGTCACGGCGTCGATGCGCCGGCGCATTTCTTCCACCTGGGCCGGAGGCACGACGTTTTCCACGACGAGGTAGCCATCGGCGCGGAATTGGGCGACTTGAGCGTCGGTCAGCGGCATCGGCTCAACTTCCAAGCAGGACGAATTGCCCTTACTCTAGCGTTTCCTCGAGGATTTCCGCCGCCTGCGCCTCACGCCGCTGCCGCAGCGTCTCGCGCAGCGCCGGATCGGCCGTGGCGAGAATCTGCGTGGCCAGGATCCCGGCGTTCACCGCGCCGGCCTTGCCGATGGCGACCGTGGCCACGGGGATTCCGCGCGGCATCTGCACCGTCGACAGCAGCGAGTCGAGGCCGTCAAGCGACCAGGCCTGCATCGGCACGCCGATCACGGGCAGCATGGTGTGCGCGGCCACGACGCCGGCCAGGTGCGCCGCGCCGCCGGCGGCGGCGATGATCACGCCCAGCCCGCGCGCCTCCGCCGTGCTGGCGTATTCCGCCGTTTCGGCGGGCGTGCGATGAGCCGAGAGCACCCGCGCCTCGTGCGCGATGCCCAGCTCTTCCAGGGTGTCGGCAGCAGATTTCATCGTGCCCCAGTCGGAGGCGCTGCCCATCAAGATGCCGACTTTCGGGTCGGAGGATTCGTTGCTCATAGATTCGTCACTCGCCTTGCGCCAGGGAATATGCGCGCTCGCCGTCAAACGTACACAAGTGCTCGGTTTTGGTGAAGTCCAGACCCGTCGCGACAATGCGCCCCAGAAGGGCGACGATTTGGGCGTGATCCACGGCCGCGCCGTCGTCGCCCGTGAACCGGGCCCGCCACTGGTCCACCAATAGGCCGTCGGCCACGTTGACGGGCCAGACCTGGGCGCCGCGGTTGCTGATCATCTGTAGGGAGAGGTCGGCACCGTCAGCTTCGTGCAGCTGCCGTGCCAGGTCCTCGGGCTCTCCGCCGCTCCAATCCAGAAAGACATCGACGCCGACGGTCAGCTTGGCTGGTGTGGTGCTCGGGACCGACGCCGGGTGCACCGGGGTTCGGCCGCCAACTCCGTATACGGCGACGGGCAGCGTCCGGGGCAACTCACCGATGCGGTCGGCCACGGCCTGTCCGAATTCCCGCGTGCCGACCTTGGCCTTGCTGTACTCCGGCGTGTGGATGTCGTAGGTGTGAATGCCGTCCTCGAGCGTTCGCAGCCAAGCGTTTTGCACGCGCCCGGCCACGTCGGCCTGGCCGATGTGGTCCAGCATCAGCACCGCGGCGTTGAGCAGGCCTGACGGATTGGCCAGGTTCTGTCCCGCGCGTCGCGGCGCGGACCCGTGGATGGCCTCGAACATCGCCGCGTTCTCGCCGATATTGGCGGCCCCGGCGAGTCCCACCGAGCCGGCGATCTGCGCCGCCACGTCGGACAGGATGTCGCCGTAGAGGTTCGGCAGCACCACCACGTCGAACATCTCCGGCGTGTCGGCCAGCTTGGCCGCGCCGATGTCCACGATCCAGTACTCGGCTTCGATGTCCGGATACTCCGCCGCAAGCTCGTCGAAGACCTCGTGAAAGAGGCCGTCCGACAGCTTCATGATGTTGTCCTTGGCGAAGGCGGTGACCTTGGACCGACCGTGATGCCGCGCGTACTCGAAGGCGTAGCGAATGATGCGCTCGCTGCCGGGACGGCTGATGAGCTTGAGCGACTGCATCACGTCGGCGGACTGGCGGTATTCGATCCCGGCGTAGAGGTCTTCTTCGTTCTCGCGGATCAGTACGACGTTCATGTCCGGGTGGTGCTTGGTCTGGATGCAGGGGTGAAACGTGGCGGCGGGGCGCACGTTGGCAAAGAGGCCGAGCGCGACGCGCGTGGTGACGTTGAGGCTCTTGAAGCCACCGCCCTGCGGCGTGGTGATGGGCGCCTTGAGAAAGACCCGAGTGCGCCGGATGGACTCCCAAGCGGCGTCGTCGATGCCGGTGGTGATGCCGCGCCGGTAGACCTGCTCACCAATCTCGATGACTTCAGGCTCGATGCGCGCCCCGGCGGTTTCGAGCACGTGCATGACGGCCGGCATGATTTCGGGGCCGATGCCGTCGCCATAGGCCACGGTGATCGGGGTCTTTTCGGTCATTCAGGACTCCTGCGCGAGGCAACGGCGCCTAGCATATCGCCGCCGTCACCCGGCGTCTCCGGTTCGGGTCACCGCGCTCACGCCCAACGCAGCGTGGGATCGCCGGGGACGTAGCGGACGAACTCGCGAAGTGCCGCCATGAGCTGGCGCACCCGCTCGCGCAGGCGCTCGTCGGTGAGCCGACCGTGATCGTCAAATGCGCGCCAGGCCCCGGCCACGAACACCTCCGGGTCGATCATCACGCGCATGCTGTTGTGCAGCGCGATCTCCCGTAGATGCATCTGCGCTCGCACCGTGCCGAAGCGCCCGCCCGCGCCCATGATGGCCATGGGCTTGCCGTCCAGCGGCGAGTCGGGCCCCCGCGAGGCCCAGTCGATGGCGTTCTTGAGCACGCCGGGGATGGAGTAGTTGTACTCCGGCGTCGCTACCACCAGGCCGTCGGCGGCTGCAAGGGCCTGGCGAAACTCCTCGACCGGCGCGGGAAGGCCGTCGTCCTCGAGGTCGCGGTTGTAAAGCGGAAGCGGCGCCAGGTCAACGATGTCGATGCGCGTATCGGCGGGCGCGAGAGCCTGGGCTTCGCGCAAGAGCGCCGCGTTGAACGAATCGCGGCGCAGGCTCCCGGCGATTCCCGCCAGCACAATCTCTTCGGCCATCGTGCAACCTGTTCCTCGGCGCCATGGGTCCGGCGACTTGTCTTCCCCACCATGATCAGCGGGTGGCGGCGCGCGGCCAAGAGGATTCCTGGGCTCCACTGCCGCGGCGGACGCCCCAGCCGCGTTCAACGCCGATCTAGACCGGCATGTCGCGCTTGGTGTAGCTCCGTCCGAATGCGGCGTGGGCCTCGCCGCCGCCGATGATCAGGGCGCCGATCTCGTCGATCAGATGCCGCACCTGCTCCTCGCCGGTCATGGCCGGGTCCGCCCAGCTGCACAGGAACGGGAGGCCCGCCGCGCCGCAGGCGGCGCGGACGGCCGTGCGGGCGGCGTCCATCTCGGGTGGGTAGGGCGGGTCGTGCCGCGAGGCATGGCCGAATGACATGCCCATGTCGCCCGGACCCCACTCGGCGAAGCCGATCCCGGGCACGGCGGTCGTCTCACGGGCGCGTTGTACGGCGTGCCGGTCCTCGATCTTGAGACCCAGCAGCAGCTCCCCATGCGGGTTGAGCGGCCATGGATCGGCGACGCGCAGGTATGCCTCGGAATCGAGCCCCCATATCTCGGCCGCGGCGGCCTGCCCGCCGGCGCCGCGCGTGCCCTCGCCCAGGCCCGACCCGACGCCGATGGTCTGAAACGGATAGCGGCAGGCCTCCACGAAGGCGCGCACCGCCGCCGGGTCGCGCGCGTGGCACAGCAGCAGCCCATGAACGCCCGCGGTGAGGATGTGCCGGATCTGCCACGCGTTGGCGTGGATCTCGGCCGGGGACGCGCCGTGGGCCGGGAGCGTGCAAATCACCGTCGGCGTGGGATGGCCGCTCCGCGTCGGCCCCGCATCGCGCAGTCCGCGCATGAAGGCGGCCAGCCCGACCACGTCGAGCGGAAAGTGCTCGAACTCGACGGTGAGGTAGTCCGCCCAGGTGCCGGACTGCTCGCGGCCGGCCTCGTAGCTCAGCTCGGGCACGCCGTCCATGTAGATCGGCTGGCCGGACTCGAGCAGCTCAATGCAACGGTTGACGCGGGCCACACGCGGTCCTCTCGCTAAAGCGAACTCTCGCGCCGCCATCCTACGCTTTGGCGGCGACGAGCTTGCGGGCCGCCGCCAGCATGACCCGCGCGAGGTCGGCGCAATTGGCGCGATATTCGTCCGTGCCGAAGATGTTGCCCCACCCGGGGTCGAACACATGGTCGCTGACGGTGAGGACCATCCCGATGTCGACGCCCCGCACGGCGGCCAGCGTCAACACCGCCGAGGTCTCCATCTCGACGCCCAGGTCACCCTCGGCGGCGTAGCGCACGACCTTGCCGCGAAACTCGCGGTACGGGGCGTCGGTGGTCCAGACACGGCCCTCGTGAGCGGGACGCGGGCCCTCGTGCGCGGCCTCCAGCAGCGCGTGCGTGGCGGGGCCTGAAGCGGCGGCCGCATGCTCGGGCCCGGCGTAGTGAAATGACGTGCCCTCCTCGCGCCGCGCGTCGGTGGGCACGACGTTGTGGCCAATGTGAATGTGCGGCTGCAGGCTGCCAATGGCGCCGCCGATGAGGATGGTGCGCGCTCCGCCCGCGATCAGCTCTTCGAGCGTCATGACCGTCCACGATGCCCCGGCCGACAGCTTGGCGACCGCCGCAGGCATCCCATCGAGCTCGCCGACGCGCACGCCGGAGCGCCACGTGGGCTGGCCCCCAATCGTGTCTGCGATGACTTCAACGGTCGGCGGCATGAACGAGGCAAGCACCAGTGGGGCGCTCGCGGTGCTCTGGGCCTCGCCGGCGCGCTCGGCCATCTCGCACATATGGCGGCCGGGATCGATGACCGGCGCGTCGTCGCCGAACGCGTCGAGCCAGTCGAAGGGTGCGGTTGGCGGCATGCGGAGTCGGTGGAGATGAGTGGGCGAAAAACGAGCCTAGCAGCCCGCGGCCGGCGCCCTTGCGCAGCGGGCCTGCGAGCCGCCGCCGCTAGAATGCCGCATGGCAGACGGTCCGATCCTGGTCATTGCCGGGGGTGCGGGATTCATCGGCGCGAACTTCGCGCGCTATGTCGCCGCCGCCCGCCCGGAGTGGCAGCTGCGCGTGCTGGACAAGCTCACCTATGCGGGCGACCGGGCGCGCCTGGCGGGCATTGACGCCGACTTCATCGCGGGCGACATTGCCGACCCGCAGGCTGCAGCATCGGTCCTGGCGGACGCGCGCTGGCTGGTGAACTTCGCCGCCGAAACGCACGTGGACCGGTCGCTCCAGGACGCCCAGGCCTTCCTGCGCACCAACGTCACCGGAACCTTCGTGCTCATGAGCGCGGCCAGCGAGGCGGGCGTCGAGCGCATCGTGCACATCAGCACCGACGAGGTGTACGGCGAGAGCCACGGCGAATCGTTTCACGAGGACGATTTGCTGCGGCCGCGCAGTCCCTATTCCGCCAGCAAGGCCGGCGGCGACTTGCAGGTGCTGGCGCTCCACGCCACATACGGCCTGCCCGTGTGCATCACGCGCGGGGCCAACACCATCGGCGGCTGGCAGCACCCCGAGAAGGCCGTGCCGCTGTTCACCATCAACGCCTTGCTCAACAAGCCGCTGCCCCTCTACGGCCGGGGCGAGCAGCGCCGGGACCGGCTGCACGTGGACGACCACTCGCGCGCCGTCCTCACCGTCCTGGAACGAGGCGAGGTAGGGACGGTGTACAACGTGGCCGCCGGCAACAACCGGGACAACCTCACCGTCGCCAAGGCAGTTCTTGAGCGGCTGGACCGGCCCGAATCGCTGATCCGGTTCGTCGAGGACCGGCCCGGCCACGACTGGGACTACATCATGGACGCCTCGCGGCTGGCCGCCCTCGGCTGGCAGCCTGAGCACGACTTTGAGTCGGCGCTGAGCCTCACGGTGGATTGGTACGTCGCGCACCGCGACTGGTGGGAGCCGATCGTGGCCGGCGAGTTCCAGGACTACTACGACCGTCTGTACGGCCGGCGTCTCGCCACTTCCGAGGCCTATCGGCCCTAGAAGTCCGGCGCGCCGGATCGTCCCAGGGTCCCGGCGCTCATGCATCGTCCCGCTGGCAAGATGTACTGGTCTGACAAAGGAAGGGCGCTGATGGAGTCGAGCGGTCCCCTCATCGCGCGGCGCGGCTGGCGCGACGCCTGGGCCTGGATGCGCTGGGACGTTCCCACGCGCATCGTGCTGCTGATCGCCGCACCGTTGATCTGGATCGCCGTGGCTGGCATCGACCCGTCCGCAATTGGATTGCGGCTAAGCCTCAACCTGCGCGATTGGCTGCTGACCGCCGCCCTGGCTCTCGGCGCCGCCCTCGTATCGCTGGCCTACCGTCGTTGGCTGTGGCGGCCTCGCGCCGCCCCCGACCGATCCGCGCTCGCGCTCGAGTTGCCCTTCTTCGCGGTGCTGAATCCATTCGCCGAGGAGCTGTTCTTCCGCGGCGCCGCGCTGTTCGGCCTGGCCAATCTGGTGGGCATGCCCTGGGCCATCGCGATCACCTCCGTCGTGTTCGGCGTGCATCACGCGCTGGCGCGATTTCCGGTCTCGTTCCTTGTCCTAGGGACTCTCGGCGGGGCGCTCTTCGGGATCATCACCGCGTACTTTTGGACCATCATCCCGGCCATCGTCATTCATGCAGCCGCCGATCTTGCGGTGTTCGTTGTCGCAGGACCCATGGCTGCTCGGGCGTGGGCCAACGACCCTCAGCCAGGGGTCGAGCCACCCCCGATTGATAGACTTGCCATGCCGACCCCGTAGCTCAGTTGGATAGAGCGTGTGGTTGCGGACCACAAGGTCGGAGGTTCGAGTCCTCTCGGGGTCGCCCGCGATTTCCGGCGTTAACGGCTGTGCCAACGGTGCGGCCGCAGTGGCACTTGGAAGTCGGTATCACGCCCTGCCCGAATCCCAAGCCATCGGAGGCTGCTCGGTGGAAATTGCACTAGCCGAGGCGAAAGCACGCCTCTCTGAGCTTGTCACCGCCGCGCAGCGCGGCGAGCGCGTGGTCATTTCCAAAGATGGCGAACCCGCGGCTGAGCTTGTTCGCTGCCGCAAGGCCGGTGGCATCGACTTCGACAGGCTGAACGCGGCGCGCAAGCGGCTCGGCATCGACGAGAATGCGAACGAATGGCCGCCGGATTTCGATGATGCGGCGTTCAGCCGCCGGGTTCTCGAGCTTGAATCGCGGGACCATCGGTCATGAGCGACACGTGCCGCCTGGGCGGCACCGGCATCACCGTCGGGCGGGTTGGCGTGGGCACCTGGCAATGGGGCGACACGAAGTACTGGAAGTATGGGCGGGTGCACGGGCGCGAGGACGTGGAGGCCGCCTTTGCCGCCGCGCGAGACGCCGAATGCAACCTGTTCGACACTGCCGAAATCTACGGGCGTGGCGAGTCGGAGCGGATTCTCGGGCCGCTGGCCCGCGCGTCGCGCGGAACGGTGGTGGCCACCAAGTATTGGCCGTCACCGCGGCGGTTGCGGTCCACCTCGGTCGATGACGCGATCGATCGCAGCCTGGCGCGTCTTGGTCTTGATGCCATCGACCTCTATCAGATCCACTGGCCGATGAGCCTGATTCCACAGCGAAGGCTTGCCGAGGCCCTGGCGCGCGCCGTGCGCGACCGACGCGTCCGCGCGGTGGGCGTGAGCAACTTCACTGCCCGCGCCATGCGGCGGATGCACGTGCGCCTGGCCGACCTCGGCGTGCCCCTGGCATCGAACCAGGTGGAGTACAGCCTGCTGCGGCGCGCGCCCGAGACCAACGGCGTGCTCAAGGCGTGCCAGGAGTTGAATGTGACGCTTCTTGCGTACAGCCCGCTTGCCCAGGGCATGCTCGGGGGCAACTACCACTTCAACAGTCGTCCGGGCGACGGCCGGCGCTGGTCGCCGCGGTTTCGCGACAAGGGCTACGAAGCCGCGGGCCCGGTGGTCGACACGCTGACCAAGGTGGCCGAACGGCACGATTGCTCCCCGGCGCAGGTGGCGCTGGCCTGGCTGCTGCGGCGCCCGGGCGTCGTGGTCATTCCCGGCGCCAAATACGCGGAGCAGGCCCGCACCAACGCCGGCGCCCTGGAGATCACGCTCACGCCCGAGGACGAGCGCGAGCTCGACGTCAAGACCGAGAAGTTCAAGTACGGGTCCCTGCTTGCCCGACCTTTTATGGGATAAACGCCGTCCCGGCGGTGGCTACTCCTCTGCCGCCACCGGGTTCGACAACACGCCGCACCCGTCCACGTGCACCTCGACCACGTCGCCGGGCTTGAGCGCGGTCGTCGACTGCGGAGTGCCGGAGAAGATGACGTCGCCCGGCTCGAGCGTCATGTGCTGCGAGATGAAACTCAAGGTCGTGTCGATGTCGTGCACCATGTCGTCCTTGGTGTTGGTCGACTGAACCACTTCGCCGTTGACCAGGGTCTTCAGGTTGATGTCGCGATAGTTCAATCCGGTGGTGATCCACGGCCCGAACGGTGAGAAGGTGTCGCCGCCCTTGGCGCGCCACCACTGCACGTCCTTGTCGTCGCCGTTTTGCCAATCGCGCTCGCTGACGTCGTTGGCGGGGCAAATGCCGAGGATGTGGTTCGGAGCGTCGTCAACCGAGACCTTGTGCGCCCGCTTGCCGATGATGACGGCGATCTCGCCCTCGTAGTCGACGTTGACGCTGCCGGCCGGAATCACAATGTCGTCCCCCGGGTCGATCACCGACGACGGCGGGGCCAGGAAGGGCTGCGGCCGCGTGAACGGCGGGCTGTCGCCCAGGTGGCTGTAGAAGTTTCCGGCAATGTTCAGGATCTTGCTCGGCATCGTCGGCGACTTGAGCTTCACGTCGCTGAGCGCGGCGACAGCGCCGGTGCGCTGCAGGTCGCCGAAGAAATCGCCCTCGATCTCGGCGACGTTGTCGCCCTCGCGGATGCCGTGGCGAATCTCACCCTGATATTCGTAGCGAACGAGGTCCATGAGCCGTGCCTTTCGCAGATGGCGTTGCGTCCCGCGCAGGATACGCGCTCGCCGCCCGGCCTTGTCGGCGGGTCAGTCGCGCGGCAGGGCGTCCGCGCGGCGCAGGGCGCCGAATACTTCGAGCTGCTGGCGCTCCAGCTTCGTCCAATAGGCCGCGAAATCAACGTCCGACCAGTCGCAGAAGCCGCGCCCGGTCTTGAGCCCCAGATGTCCTTCGGCCGCCAGGTCGCGGAGCGAGGCGTGCGGCTCCGAGGCGTTGGAAAGGTCCGGCCAGACGCGCTCGGCGCCTCTTGTCGTGATGTCAAGTCCAACGAGATCGCGGTCGCGGATCACGCCCATGAGCGGCATGCGCGGACCGAACGAGAAGCCGGCAAGCTCGTCGATGTCCTCGGCGGAGATCACGCCGCGCTCCACCAGGTCCAGCGCCTCGCGGAACAGCGCCTGGCGCAGGCGATTGGCCACCTGCCCCGGCAGGTCCACGTTGATGCGCACGGGGCGCAGGCCGGCCCCGCGCAGGAGCGCGAGCACCCGCGTGACGGTGGCCTCGGAGGTCTGCTCGCCCTTGGTGACCTCGACCATGGGGATGATGTAGGCCGGGCGGAAGAAATGGGTGGTGGTGAAGCGGTCGGGACGGTCGGTGGCGTCGGCGAGGACGCGAATCGGAATGCTCGAGGTGTTGGTCGCCAGAATCGTCTCGGGACGCAGGTGCGGCGCCAGGTTGCCGTAGACCTCGCGCTTGATCTCGGCGTCTTCGGCGACGGCCTCGATGATGAGCTTGGCCGGCGCCAGGGCGGCGAGATCGGTGGAGGTGTCGATGCGCGGCAGGACGGCGTCGGCCGCGTCAGCGTCGAGCCACTCGTACTCCACGAGCAGGTCGAGGTTTTGGCGGATCTTCGCGCGGGCGCGATCGAAGGCCGTGGGGTCGGTGTCGACCATCACCACCGGGTGGCCCGCCGCAGCGAAGACCTGGGCAATGCCGTGGCCCATGAGGCCCGCACCCAGGACGCCAATCGTTTCCGCGCTCATTCGGCAAGTCCGCTCGCTGCGATTGCGCGCGCCATGCTACTAGAGCGGCGCACTTGAGCGGCCTGAGTTCCGCCGGAACGACTCACTCGCCGGTCGCGGCAGGCGTCGAGTACTCGGCGATGAACCGCCGCAGCATGGGAATGGCGGCGGCGATGTCGGCGCGCTCGTCGCCCTGGCCCTCGTACACCAGGCTCACCCAGCCGTTGTAGGACACGCCGCGCAGCGCGCGGAATATGCGCTCATAGTCCAGGCTGGTCTCGCGGCCGTCGCGCATCTCGTAGATCTTGGCGCGCACGTGCGTGGCCAAGGGCGCGGTCTGCTCGATGCTGGCGAGATAGTCGTAAGCGCCGCGATCAGGGTCCGCGGCATATCCGCTGGCGCCGGGCGATCCGGCGTATTGCCCGCAGTCGAGCACGTGTCCCATGTTTCGATGGGCCACGTCCTGCAGCAGGCGCTGCACGTCTTCCCCCGTGCGCGCGATCTGCAGGTGATTGTGGTTTTGCAAACTGACCCGCACGCCCAGCTCAGCGCCAAGCGCGGCCGACTGCCGCAGCGCCGCGACGCAGCGCGTCCACGCGGCAGACTCGTCGCCGGGCTCCGCCGTGCCGGCGAAGACCCGCACCTGCGGCGCCTTCAGCCGCGCCGCCGCGCGAATCCAACGGTGGGTCATGGCGATTTGCTCGTGCAAATCGGCGGCCGGACTGGCGTACGTGTTGCCGATCGAGACGCACGGGATCGAGAGTCCGCGGTGGAGACACGCGCGCGCGACTTCGTCGAGCACGCGGTGGTCGTCCGACGGAAGCCCAAGCGCGTGCAGGTCCACACCGTCGAATCCGAGGTCCCTGGCCACGTCGAGGAACGACCAGACGTCCATCGCGCCCGCCGCGAATGCGCGCTTGAACGAGAGCGAGAGCAGACAGAGTTTCATCATCGGGTCATCGCCTCTCTTGGTGGAACGTTGCCCGCGTCGGGCCGTCCGGCGGGCACTGCGGCGGTTTGCTCATCCGGGAAGTGGTACGCCGACGATCCGTACGCCCGAAAACACGACGTAGTCGCGACCCGGATCGACCAATCCCGTGCAACCCACCGAAAGCTTCGGGTATTCGTATGCCAAGCCATCTTCGACGTAGCGTTCCTCGTCGTCGATCAACAGCTGAACCGATCCGGCGTCATATACAAGTATCAGCGTGTACGACGTTGAATCCGCGGGGATCGCCACATTCTCGTCGGATGCCACGACCTCGAGGTGGCCGTCGGTCATGCGAACCCACGTGAACAGCGACCGCTCACCGTTCCAAATGTGGGGCCCCAGATACAGCGTGTCGCGGTTCTGGAACCCGGTGTCGAACGCATCGTTGAAGGTGATCACCGCCGCGGCGGCGCCAAACGTTTCGATCGTCGTTCCCAAGGCGAAGTTGATGCTCGCAGACTCGAGATTGGATCCCCCGAAGCCGTCGCAGCGGACCCGCTCGCTCCGTTGCAACAGCTCGGGTTGTCCCGGCGGCGGGATTTCCGGCGGCGCTTCGCCGACGCGGATGTCTTCGCGCCAGGCATCGATCAATGCGCGCACTTCGGAACCGGGAATGACGAAGTTCGTGTTCTGGAGGTCGGCAAACCCGGCCACGGTTACGCCGATGACTTCGCCCGACGTCGTGGCGACGGCACCGCCGCTGCTCCCGGGGTTCAACGCGGCGTCGGTCTGGAGATAGCCGACCCCTTCATTGACGACGCGATTGGACAATACACCGGTCGTCACCGTCGGCAACGGTGGACAGTTGGAGCCGCGCTGGACCAGCGTCACGCTGTAGCCGAGCGCCACCAGCTCGTCGCCGACCTGCACGGCGTCGGAGTCGCCCCAGATCACCGGGACGTGGCCCTTGTCCGGGACCTTCAGCAGGGCAATGTCGCGATCGGCGTCACCCGCCACGATCTCCGCCTCAGCGATGAAGCCCCCTGGACTCGACACGACGATGCCGTCGGCGTCTTGCACGACGTGCCAGTTCGTGACGGCATAGCCGTCGGCGGTGACGAAGAAGGCCGACCCGCAACCCTTATCGGTCTGCACGCGCAGCAGGGACAGCTGAAGGAACTCCGCCGCGTCGGCCACGGTTGGGCCGCGAGGCCCGCGGCGACTTTCGAGTCCGAGTTCGAGCGGATCGCCGGCCGCCAGCGGCGCTTCGGGGGCAAACGCCAGGTATTGCCGCCAAGCGCCGAAGGGATATCGGCTGTCGCGCACGGTGTCCCCGAGCAAGCGCAGCTTAACGGGCGATCCCGGCGACTCCGGGTGGTATTCGAGCACCGCCGCCTGGAAGTACTGGCGAATGCGGTTATCGACCGGCCGCGTGGGGTCGTGCAGCACAGCCTGCGAGTGATCGTCGCGCCGAGCGTCGGTCTTGGGGAAGCCGAATGACTCGACGCCGCCGAGCCGGTAGAAGAAGTCGGCGAAGCCGGTGCTCTCACCTTCGACCGAGACGTTTGAGGCCTTGTGCCCCCAGGGACCGAGCGCCTCGCCGGGGTTGGGATTGGTGAGGTCCGGCTCGACGCCCTGATCCTCCGATCCGCCCAGCCCGCCGCCCAGGTAGTCCCACGCGAGGCGGCGGAGGAACGTGTGGGCGCCCCCGCCGGGCGGCGGCCGCCAGTCCACCACGCCGCGCTGGTAGTACTGCGTCAGTGTTCCGGGCGTCTCCTCGACGATGGCCGAGGTCGGGAACCCCCAGCGATCCAGGCCGCCGGTTCGCTCGAAGTGCTGTAGGAAGCTCGCCGTGTAGCCATGGCCGTCCGCGAAGGTGCCGGAGATGTCAGCCACGTTGTGCTCGAGTTCCGGGAAGTACCTGGCGGCAGAAACCTGCGCGGTGGCAAATCCCGATTCAGCCGCGAAGACCGGCGACGGTGCGACGAGGATCGCGACGGCGATGACAATCGCAAGCTCCCGCGCCAGCGCCTTTCCAGTGACCGCCCGCGACATCTCGACCGGACGTGGAATGGCGCAGTTCCCCAGGGCGCGCGAAGTCGCCGCCTAGCATGGCGTGGTGCGCTAACGATGTCGAGCGGCTTGCTGCCGCGTCCGGTTGCGCGCGCTGGCCGCGATTCGGTGAGAATGCGTGGCCACGGCAATCGTCGAAACCGGCCGAGATCGGTGGACGGGATGCGCGAACGACCATGACGAACAAGGACGCGGCCGATCTGCTGGAAGCGTTCGCGGACGTGCTGGAGCTCCGCGGCGCCAATCAGTTTCGCGTGCGAGCGTTTCGCACGGCCTCGCGCCGGGTGGACGGGCTGACCGTCGACCTGGGCGAGCTGGTCGCGAGCGACTCGCTGGAGTCCGTGCCGGGCATCGGTAAGGGAATCGCGGGATTCCTGCGCGAACTCGTCACCACGGGACGTGTCGCGGAATACGAGGAGTTGCGAGCGGAGATTCCGCCCGGCGTCTTCGAGATGCTGCGAGTGCCCGGCCTCGGCCCGAAGACCGCGGCGACGCTCTATTCGAAGCTGGAGATCACCAGCATCGACGAGTTGGAAGCGGCGGCGCGAGCGAACGAGCTGGCGCAGGTGCGTAGCATTGGCGCCAAGCGGCAGGAACGTCTGCTGCGCGAGCTGCAGCGCTTCCGCGAACGCACGGCGCGCCATTTGCTGGGCGACGTGCTGCCGCTGGCGGAGCATCTCGCGGCCCACGTTCGCGCGGCGCCTGGTGTGTCCGAGGCGACCTACGCCGGCAGCCTGCGCCGGATGCGGGAGACCATCGGCGACCTGGACATCCTGGCCGCCGCCGACGACCCGGATCCGGTGGTGCGGCACTTCCTCGACCACGAGGCCATTGACGAGGTGCTCGCATCGGGCTCGACCAAATCACGCGTGCTGGTGGCCAACAACCTCCAGGTCGATCTGCTCGTCGTGCCGCCCGCCAGCTACGGAGCGGCGCTGGTCTATTTCACCGGCTCGAAGGAGCACAACATCGAGTTGCGGCACCGGGCGCTCGCAATGGGCTTGTCGCTCAACGAGTGGGGGCTGGATGAGGTCGAGACGCAGGTGCGCCGACCAGCGCCCGGCGAGGCCGACGTCTACGCGGCCCTGGGACTGCCGGTGATTCCGCCCGAGCTTCGCGAGAGCCGGGGCGAAATTGCCGCGGCGGCGGACGGCGCGCTGCCCGAACTCATTGAGCTGTCCGACATCCGCGGTGAATTTCACGGACATTCGCTCTGGAGCGACGGTGCGGCGTCGGTCGCCGACATGGTCCAGGCGGCGCAGGCGGCCGGATACGGCTTCATTGGCATCACGGACCACTCGGGCAGCTTGCAGGTCGCCAACGGCCTGTCACCGGAGCGGGTCAGGGCGCAGCGGGACGAAATCGAGCAGGCGAGGGCCGATGTTTCCGACATTCGGGTGCTGCACGGCAGCGAGGTTGAGATTCTGAGCGACGGCGCTTTGGACTACGACGACGCCCTCTTGGCCGAGCTCGACGTCGTGGTGGCGTCGATTCACAGCAACTTCAACCAACCGCGCGAAACCATGACGGCGCGGCTGGTCGCGGCGATTCGCAATCCGCACGTGGATGTGATCGGCCATCCCACGGGGCGCATGCTCGGCTACCGCGACGGCTACGAGTTCGACCTCGACGCGGTGCTCACGGCGGCCGCCGAAACCGGCACGGCCATGGAAATCAACGCCTCGCCGGAGCGCCTGGACTTGGACGACGTGATGGCCCGGCGCGCCAAGGAGCTGGGAGTGCCAATGGCCATCAACTCCGACGCCCACCGTCCCGAGAGCCTGGCCTATATCCGCTACGGCGTGGCCACCGCGCGCCGCGCCTGGCTCACCGCCGGCGACGTGCTCAACACCATGACGCCGGAGGCGCTGACGGAGTGGCTGAGCCAACCCAAGCCGCGGCGCTGGTCGCCGCATCGCTAGGAAAGGCCTAACGGGAAGCCCTTGCGCCACCCCTCCGGTGGCGACTGAAGAACAGGTCCGGTCCCCTCTCCCTTGATGGGAGAGGGTTAGGGTGAGGGTGATTCAGGGCTCGGCTGTGGGGCCTCGGCGAGTTGTTCAAAGGTGTCCGAAGCCAGGAATCTAACGATCGCTCAACCGATCGGGGCTGAACGGCTCGATCGGGTATTCAGGATCCTGGCCGCAAAGCAGGCGAGCCACGATCTGTCCCGTCAGCCAGCTCATCGTGACGCCGTGGGTGTGATGCCCGGTGGCCAGCATCACGCCGGTGCGGGAGTCGCGCCCGATCAACGGCAGGCCGTCATCGGGTTCCGGGCGGAAACCGGTCAATAACCCGGTGATCGACGCGCCCGTCAGCCCCGGCACCCCGGCGAATGCCGCGCCGAGCAGCGATTCGATGGCGCCTGCCTGCAATCGCCGGTCAAATCCCACGCGCTCCTTGGTGGCTCCAAAGATGAGGCGCCCATCGGATCGCTGGCTCAGCGTGCCGGCGGGCCGGTGGATGACGTGGCGGGTGCGGATATTGGGCGCCTCGAAGGTGATGATGTGGCCCTTGGACGGGACGACCGGGACCCAGGGCAGCAGCTCGCGCGCCCAGGGACCCGTGGCCAGCACGACGTGGTCGGAACTGACGGTGCCGCGTACGGTCCGAACCGACGCGCCGGCGCTGCCCGAAATCGCGACGACCTCCGCGCCCTGGTGCACGTCCACGCCCGCGGCCAGGACGGCGCGATGCACGATCGGCGCCCACCGGTGCGTGTCGACCTGGCCGTCCGGGTAGATGGCGGCGCCGGTGACGTTGGGCGCCAGCACGGGTTCGCGACGGCGAGCTTCGTCCGGTTCGAGGAACTCGACGTCGAAGCCAGCCTCCCGCTGCGCGGCCACGCGCGCCAGGAGTCGCTCGCGCTCGTCGTCCGTCAGGGCGACGCCCATGGTGGGGCCCCGGAGATAGCCGACCGGAGCGCCGCCGAGCGCTTCCAATAGCTCCGCGAATTCGGGAAATCCGTCGCGTCCCGCCAATCGCAGCCGGACCAGTGGCGCGTCTCCGTCGGCGTCGTACTGCCCGCAGATAAGCCCCGCCGCCACGGACGACGCCTCGCCGCAGATGCGTCCGCGCTCCAGGATGGCCGCCGTGAGCCCGGCGCGACGCGCGGCCAGCGCCACGGCGCAGCCCACGATTCCGCCGCCCACGATCGCGACATCCACATTCCGCAAGTCGTTGCTCATGCCGCGCAGCCTCCCGGCGGGATTGACCGACGCGATCCCATCGACCTCGTCATGGCCACAGAAGGTAGGGCCTTTGTCTCATAAAGGACAACCGCGCGGCGCCTCAATCACAGACCGTGCAGCGCGGCGAAGGTGAACCCAAACAGGCTTAACATGCCGGGCGCGAAGGTCCCCAGGAGGAAGTCGGGCGACAGCTGCACCTCATCCAGGAGCGCGTGCTCCAGCACGTCGGTTTGAACAAGCTGTGCCTGCTGGGGGCCCAGCCGACGCAGCAAGCGCTCGGATTCACTGCTCGGAATGTAGGTATCGCCGAGATCGTGGAGCATGCGCACCTGTGTCCGGATCCCGTCCGCGGCTCCAATTGGCGACAGCGCGTC
Organism: Chloroflexota bacterium; assembly: GCA_026708035.1. NCBI lineage: Bacteria > Bacillati > Chloroflexota > Chloroflexota bacterium. The sequence goes on from JAPOVQ010000013.1 coordinate 76,366, forward strand.
GAGATTGAGCGGCAGGTGGGCCTCCATCCGCCGAATGCGATACGTGGCCTGCGTCGGATCGCGGTTGACGAAGAGATCGAACACGGCCCGCCCCGCCGCCGTGAAGTCATCGAGGTCCGTGCGCGCCAGCGCGTCGCGGTCCGGCTCGGGCGAAGCGGCGGGAAAGAGGTCGTAGAGCATCCGCTGATCGTTCGCGTCCGGCAGATGGCTGACCAGGGTGTTGCGCGCGACGCCCCACACGTAGCGGTGCGGGCTGAATGGTCGAAGACTGCCGTCTTCGAGAATGGTCCCGGTCGTAGCGGCCTGAAGGAGCGTCGCCAGGCTGTAGTAGGAGCCGACGGTGGCAACGAACGCGACGTCGTCGGCGATGCGCGGGTCGGCGGCGGCCACGAGCGACAGCGATCCGCCGGTGGACACGCCCACGAACGCGATCCGCTGGGGATCGACACTTGGTTGCCGTGCCAGAAACTCGAAGCCCGCCACCAGGGCGTCCGGGTCGCGGTCCACCAGCCGGTAGGCCGCATTTCCGAGCTGCTCGGGTGCGAGCACCACGAATCCGGCACGCGCCAGCGACTCCGCAAAAGCGACCAGGACCGGATGCCGTCGCCCGGTGACTTCGACGCCGTTCACCAGGATCAGCGCCGGGCCGGGGCCGTCGGACGGCGGCACGTAGAGATCGGCGGGGACTTCATCGCCCGCGCTGCTCGTGTAGCTGACGCTCCGCGCGTTGGGTTCGGCAGTCTCCGACTGGTCCTCGCTGGGAATCAGCGATGCCAACGAGTTGCCAACGTTCACGGCCAGGCGCAGCTCGTCGCGGAGGCCAACCACCAGGCCGACCAGCGCAAGCGCGATGCCAAGCGCCACGAACCCGCCGACGGGGAGCACCGTCCGCGCCGGCGCCGGATTCAGGCGGACGACTCCGTCTCGTCCGCGACGAGTGGCAGGTTCGTCTCGCGAATCGATTGCAGCTCGCGGCGATCAAGCGTCTGGCGAATGACCGTCAGCATCTCTTCCACCCCGCCGGGCTCGACGTAGCTGGAGGCGTAGCGCACCGAGGCAACCTCGTCGAGCGGTTGGAGCCGCTCGAGGACCATTTCAGCCAGCAGGGCCGAGCGCACCTCCGTCTGCCCCGTGTCCCGCAGCTCGGACTCAATGTCGTCGGCCAGCGTCAGCACGTCCTCGGTCGCCACCGGCCGCTTGGAGCACGCCGCGCGCACCGCGCCGAAGAGCTTGCCGCCGCTGAACGGTTCGCGCCGTCCGTCGGCCTTGATCACGGAGATGTCGGGGCGCACCAAACCTTCGATGGTGCCGAAGATCAGACCGCAGCGACCGCAGCGGCGCGTGCGCGCCACGCCGCGCGCGCCGACGTCGGTGCCCTCGACGCGCGTCTCGGTGGAGGAGCAGCGTGGGCAGCCGAAGACCTCGCACCGCTCGTAGGTCGTGAACCGATGGCCCTCGCTGCACTCGCGACGCCGGCGCACGGCATCCGGCGCTTCGCGCGAGTCGACCACCTGCAGGCGGTCCGTTCCACATTCCGGGCAGCGCAGCGGCTGTCTCCCAGCGCCCCAACGGCGCCCGAACCTAGCAAAGTTGCCGATCACGCGGCTCCCCGGCGGCCTAGAATGCGGCTGTGCCTATCCGTCACTCGCCGTTGGGGCAGCTCTTGTGGCTGCCCTCGGCATCCGGCGGAACGGGCGCCCACAAGAGACGCCCCTACAGGAAACCCAATCCGGGGGTAGGGGCAGCCCTTGTGGCTGCCCTCGTCACCGGCGGAATGGGCGCCCGCAAGTGACGCCCCTACAGGTTTCTGTAAACATCCCGTCAGGGGAGCCCGTGACGGCGCAATTCCCTGAAAGGGCCGAGGAGCAAGGGCCGACCATGTATGCGGTGCTGATTGCCGGCGGCAAGGGCGAGCGACTGCGGCCGCTCACGGCGAATCGCCCGAAGCCCATGGTGGAGGTCGCGGGACGACCCATCATGGCGCGCCAGATCGACTGGTTGATCGGCCAGGGCGTCGATCGCTTCGTCGTGTCCTGCGGCGCCATGCACGAGATCATCGAGGACTACTTCGGCGACGGAAGCTCCCTGGGGGTCGAGATCACCTACGAGGTGGAAGACACGCCCATGGGACGCGGTGGCGGCCTGCGGCTCGGCTGCGCCCAAATCCCCGCGACCGAGGAACTGTTTATCGCCACGAACGCCGACATCCTCTCGGCCCAGGATCTGGCGCCGATGATTGCGCAGCACCGCGAGGACGGAAACACCGCCACCATTCTGCTCACGCCCTATGTGAGCCAGTTCGGCATTGTGGAAATCGAGGGTCGGCGCGTGCGGCAATTCGCCACCAACCCGGTGCTGCCGCATTGGATCAACGGTGGCGTCTACGTGATGAGCCGCGGCATCGAGCAACTCTTGCCGGTCGTCGGCGACCACGAGGACTCGACGTTTCCCGACCTTGCGGCACGGGGGAAGCTCGGCGCGTTCACGTCCCGCGCCTGGTGGCGCTCCATGGAAAGCGTCAAAGACCACGCGCGACTCGAGCAAGAGCTTGGCGAGCACCCGTCGGGGTCCACCGGCGCGGGCTAGGCAGACGCTGACGCTTTCGGAGCTCGGCTGGCCGTCGGACGCCGCCGGCGCCCGCGCGTTGCAGGCCCAACTAGCGTCCCGCGTCGTTGCGGCGGGATCGGCGAGCCACGCCAACCTCGTGGCGGGGGTCGACGTGCACGTGCGCAACGAGACGGCCATTGCGGTGGCGGCGCTGGTCCATGTGCCGACCCTGGATTTGCGCGAAACCGCCACGGCGGAGGAGCCGGTGCGGTTTCCCTACCTCACCGGCCTGCTGGCGTTTCGCGAGTTGCCGGCGGCGCTTGCCGCCGTGGAGCGTCTGCGCACGCCCCCCCAGGCGGTGCTCGTGGACGGGCACGGGCTGGCGCACCCGCGGCGCTTCGGCCTGGCCTGCCACCTTGGCCTGACGCTCGATCTGCCCACCGCCGGCTGCGCCAAGACGCGCCTCGTGGGCGACTACCCGATGCCCGACGGGCCGCGCGGATCGCTTGCCGCGCTGACGCACCGAGGCGAGGTGGTGGGCGCCGTGCTGCGCACGCGGGCCGACATCTCGCCGGTGTTCGTGTCGGTGGGCCACCGGCTCTCGCTGCAAGCGGCGACGGCTCTGGTGCTGCGCTGCACGGGACGTTTTCGCCAGCCGGAGCCGCTGCGACAGGCGCACCTGGCCGCGCGCGCCCTTGCCCGCGCATGACCGCCGAGCCGCCATTCGCCGAAACCGGCTACGACCAGGCCGCGCGCGTCTACGACTTTGAATACCCCGACTGCACCGGCGACGAGTTGGAGTTTCTGGCGGCCGGCGCCGGTCCGGCGCCGGCGCGCATCCTCGAGCTGGCCACAGGCACGGGACGGGTCGCGCTGGCGCTGGCGCGGCTCGGTCACGACGTCACGGGACTCGACATCTCGGACGGCATGCTGGCCCGGGCGCAGGCCAAGTGCGCGATGTTGGACCCGGAGACTGCCGCCCGCGTGACATTGACGCACGGCGACATGGCGCAATTTCAGCTCGACACGACGTTCGACGTGATCGTCGCCGCGTTCAACGCCCTCCTGCTGTTGCCCGACGCCAAGGCGCGAGCGTCGTGCCTGGCCGCATCGTTCGAGCACCTGCGGCCGGGCGGGAGCTTGGTGGTCGACGTGTTCGCGGCGAATGCGATCGACCGCACGCCGGACCACGAGACGGTGCAGTTTCTGGAGCGGGACCCGGAATCGAATCGGCTCGTCACGCGCGAGCGGTTCTACACCTACGAACCGGAGACGGATCGAGGCCAAAGCCTGCTCATCTACCGTCTCCATGCGGACGCCGGCGAACCGCCGGAGGAGCTGCGGCTGGGATACAGCCTCGCCCTCATGAGCCGCGACCAGCTGGTAAGCGAGGTGCGCGCCGCGGGATTCGCCGACCTGGCGACCTACGGCGACTACCGGCGCGGGTCGTGGTCCGCCGACTCGCCGAATCTCATCGTCTGCGCGCGTCGTCGCGCTCGTTGACAGACGCCCGCTCGGGTCAACAGAATTGCCACTGGCCGCGAGGGTCCCTGCGAGAATTACCGCCCATGTCTGACTCTGCCCGTCACCACATCCGAGTCTCCGAGTTGCGACTGCGCGTGCCGCGGCGCGAGAGCGACGGGTACTTCGAATTCCCCAAGCACATGCTGCATTGGTCACATGAGCTGCGCGACCCGGCCACCGGGGAGCTGTTTGATCGCGCCTATGTGCTGGCCGAGTTGGAAAAGCAAGGCTGGGATCCGCACGAGCTGACCAAGGGCGAAGGCACCTTTCGCCAGCGCGTGCAGCGCCTGCCGTTGCCCGAAGGCGGTCAGTTCGCGCCCGGCGGCCCCCTGCACCGCGAGGCGTAGACCCGATCTAGGCCCGAGCCAACCGCCCGTCTACGGTTCTTTCGCGAGACCTCCAGGCGGCGACGGCGTCTGGTTGACTCTTATCAGCGCGCGGCTAGGACCGGCCGAAGTCGTCCAGGTCGAGTTGGTCGATGAACTTGCGGAAGACTTCGAGCTTCTCCTCCGACACCGGTTCCGCGTCCCCGTCCGTGGACTCGGCGTCCTCCTGCGCCTGGTCTGGCTCGAACCCGGCCTGCCCGAGAACTTCCTCGTCGACGAGGATCGGCACGCTCACGCGCACCGCGAGCGCGATTGCGTCGCTGGGCCGGCAATCGACCTCCAGTTGCCGGCCGTTGAAGGTCATGGCGATGTTGGCGTAGTAGATCTGGTCGACCATCTTGGTGATCGAGACGTGCTGTACTCCGGCGCCAACCGTGTCGACCAGCGAGCGCAGCAGATCGTGAGTGAGCGGGCGCTGGACTTGCCGATCCTGCAGCTTGACGGCAATGGCGTCCGCCTCGGCGGTGCCGATCATGATGGCCAGGTAGCGAGCGCCGTCGCATTCCTTGAGGACGACTACCCGGCTCGGACTGACCAGGTTGACGCGCACGCTGTCAACCATCATTTCGACCATGTCGCGCCTGTCCCGTAAGCGACCGCGCCGCCTCCCGTGCGAGTCGGCCCGAGTTTACCAATGACCTCCGCGGTGGCTGTGTAGCTCACGCCTCACTGCGCCGCGTCCGAATCCAGCCCAAACGCCGTGTGGAGGGTCCGCGCCGCGTGCTCGACCTCGGCTTCGGCGACGAGGCAGGTGATGCGGATCTCGCTGGTCGTGATGCCCAGGATGTTGATGCCGGCGTCGGCGAGGGCGCCGAACGCGCGGGCCGCGATGCCGGGCGTGCTTTGAATCCCCACTCCAACGATCCCGACCTTGCCCAGGCTGGCGTCGGCTGAAACTTCGCCCGCCCCGATCTCCGCGGCAATCGGCCGCACCAGGTCAACCGCCGGGGCCATGTCGGCCTTGCTGACGGTGAATGAAATGTCCGTCGCCCCGGCGTCGGACACGTTCTGGACGATGACGTCGATGTTGATGCCGTGATCGGCCAAGGGTTGAAAGATGCCGTGCGCCAAGCCCGGTCGGTCGCGAACCGCTCGCACGGTGATGCGCGCCACGTCGGTGTCATGGGCCACGCCGCGGACCAGCGCGACGCTTTCGATCTCGACTGCTTCAGCCGCCATCATTGACGTCCCCGGTGAATCGACGAAACTGGAACGTACCACGACCGGCAGCCGGAAGCGCTGGGCAATGCCGACCGAGCGGTGCTGCATGACCTTGGCGCCAAGCTGCGCCATCTCCAGCATCTCCCCGTAGCCGATGGCGTCCAGCTTGTGCGCCTGTGGCACGCAGCGAGGGTCGGCGGTGTAGACGCCCTCGACGTCGGTGTAGATCTCGCAGCGGTCGGCGCGCAGCGCCGCGGCCAGCGACACCGCCGTCGTGTCCGACGCGCCGCGACCCAGCGTGACCATGTCGCCGTCCGGCCCGAGTCCCTGAAACCCGGCGACGATTGGAATCCGACCCGCATCCAACTCTCGCCGCACGCGCGCCGGGTCCACTCGCTCGATGCGGCCGCGTCCATACACCCCGTCGGTGACGACTCCGGCTTGTATCCCGCTCAGCGCCACGGCCTCCGGACCGTGCGCGCTGAGCGCCATCGCCACCAGGGCGGCGGAGGCCGTTTCACCGGTGGACATCAGCATGTCCAACTCGCGCGCGCGAGGCCGCGGGACGGTGTGCTCGGCCTCCTCGATGAGTCGATCGGTGGCGTCGCCGCGTGCCGAGACGACAACAGCCAGGCGGTCCCCGCCCGCCGCGGCGTCGGCCACGCGCTCCGCCACCGCGGCGATGCGCTCACGCGTCGCCACGGACGTGCCGCCGAACTTACAGACCACAGTGGCCACTAGCCGACCCCCACGCGCGATAGGCAGGCAAGAGTAGCAGCGAGAGTCACCGCGCGGCCCGGCCTATCTCCAGGGGGTCAGCGCGGCGGGAAGCCCGCTCGTGGCGAGTTCCCGCAGGCGGCCGCGTTCCAGTTCGATGCGCCCCTGCGCGTCGGCGATGGCCAGGCTCACCCGGCGCGGCGCGGTGCCGCCCGGCACGTCCCGTCGCGCCACCGAGCTTTCCGCGGTGAGTCGTTCCCGGAGCTCGGGACAAAGACGGCCATCGATGGCTTGCAGCTGGTGGTCGGTGAGCGCCACGAGTTCGACGCCGGCGGCGATCGCCGCGGAGACGACGCGGCCCGCAATCTCGTGGGCCTCGCGAAACGGCGCGCCCTGCTCGACCAGATAGTCGGCGACTTCGGTCGCCGTGGCGTAACCCGCCGTCGCCATCTGCGCCATGCGCTCGCGATTGAACCGCAGCGTGGCGATGGCCTCGCGCATGATCTCCAGCGTGGGAAGCACCACGTCCTCCATGCGAAACAAGGCCTGCTTGTCTTCCTGGAGGTCCAGGCCATACGTGAGCGGTACTCCCTTGACGGTAGCGGCCATGCCCGACGCGATGCCAATGGCCGTGCCCGCGCGCCCGCGCACCAGCTCGGCGATATCCGGATTCTTCTTCTGCGGCATGATGCTGCTGCCGGTGGCGTAGGCATCGTCGAACTCGACCAGCGCGTATCCCGGCGAGACCCACACCACCAGGTCCTCGGCCCACCGCGACAGGTGCAGCAGGATGCCCACGCCGAGATTGAGTAACCCCAGCAGGTAGTCCCGGTCGGCCACGGCGTCCATGCTGTTGCGGGTGATTTGGCTGAAGTGCAGGGCATGCGCTGCGTGCTCGCGATCGATGTCATAGGGCACGCCCGCCAGAGCGCCGCTCCCGAGCGGACATACGTCGGCCAGGGCGAACACCTGGTAGCAGCCGTCGAGGTCGCGGCTGAGCATTTCGTGAATCGCCAGCAGGCAGTGCCCCAGGGTGACCGGCTGACCCGATTGAAGATGAGTGAATCCCGGCGCGACCGTGTCCGGCTCGGCGCGGTCCACGAGCGCGGCCATCAGGTCCGCCAGCGCGCGCCCGATCCGAAGCGTCAAGCCCTTCACGTAGAGCCGCATGTCGGTGGCAACCTGGTCGTTGCGGCTGCGCGCGGTGTGCAAGCGGCGCCCGGGATCCCCGAGCCGCTCGATCAGGACGCGCTCCACGTAGCTGTGAATGTCCTCGTCGCCGGCGTCAACGGGACCGCCGGAGTCGTCGAGCTCTTGCAGCAGCCGGTCGAGCCCCTCAGTCAGCGCCTCGGCGTCGGACGCGTCGATGATGCCCTGCGCGCCGAGCATGGCGGCGTGCGCCTGGCTGGCGACGATATCTTCGCGATAGAGCCGCCGGTCCCAGGGAAACGAGCGGGTGAAGGCCCGCGCCGCGTCGGCGGGCTCCGACTCGAAGCGCCCGCCCCACATGCCGGCGATCTCAGCCCGTGCGCGGGGTCCGGCGCCCCGCGCTAGGCGCGCAGCGCCGCGCCAATGACTTCAAGGCCCGTGTCCAACTCGGCATCGCTGATGTTCAGCGCCGGCACCAGGCGAATCGTCGCCGCGGCGGCCTTGATCAACAGCACGCCGTGATCCCGCGCGTACGCAATCACGTGATCGGCGCGCTCGGGGCCCGTGAGATCGAAACCCACCAGCAGCCCAAGCCCGCGCACGTCCGTGATCTCACCGGTCTCGCGGCCCAGGCGCCGCAACTCGGCGGCAGCGTGGTCGCCCTTGCGCGCCACGTCCGCCAAGAATCCCGGAGCCGTGACGTGATCGAAGACCACGCGGGCGCCGGCGCAGACGAGCGGGTTGCCGCTAAATGTCGATCCGTGGTCGCCTGGCCGCAGCACACTGCACCGCTCGGTGCTGAGCGCGGCCCCGATGGGCAGCCCGCCGCCAAGCCCCTTGGCCAGGGCCATCAGGTCGGGCGTGACGCCAAAGTGCTCGTAGGCAAACAGCTTGCCGGTGCGCCCGATGCCGGTCTGCACCTCGTCCAGAATCAGCAGGATGCCGTGCTCGTCGCAGAGTTCACGGAGTCCGGTTACGTAGTCCGCGTCGGCCACCCACACGCCGCCCTCGGCCTGGATGAGCTCCAGCATCACTGCGGCGGTGGAGTCGTCGATGGCGTCGCGCACCGCGTTCAGGTCGTTGTAGGGCACGTGGGTGAATCCGGCCGGCATCGGCTCGAAGGGCTCGTGATAGGCCGGCGTGCCGGTGGCCGCCGTCATGGCCAGCGAGCGCCCGTGAAAGCCGCGCAGCGTTGTGATCACACCCGTCGCGCGGTCGCGGTTTTGCCGGCCCCACTTGCGCGCGATCTTGACGCAGGTCTCGGTGGCCTCGCCGCCGCTGTTGACGAAAAACACCCGGTCCAGCGCCGAGTGACCGGTCAACCGCTCGCCCAGCTCGACCTGGGGCGTGGTGTAGAAGAGGTTGGACACCTGGACCAGGGTGCGCGCCTGCTCGGCCACGGCATCGGCGATGTCGGGATTTGCGTGGCCGACGGCGTTCACCGCGATGCCCGCGGCGAAGTCCAGGTATTCGTTGCCGGCGTCGTCCCACACCCGCATGCCGCTGCCCCGAACCAGGGTGACCGGAGCGCGGGCAAACGTCTGGTGATAGACCTGAGCTTCGCGTGCCTGCCAGTCCGTCGCTGATTGGGTCATGGATGAACTCTAGCCGTGCGGGTTGGCAGGGATTATATGGCGATCCCAACCGCGCGCGTCAGGCAACGATACGCGTGCCCACGACGCCCCCGACCAGAGTTTGCCGGATGGCGTGAGCTTGCCGGCCGTCGGTGATCCAAACGGCGGCGACCGCGTCCAGCAAGTCCATCGCCGCACGGACCTTGGGCACCATGCCGTCGCGGATCACGCCCTCGGCGATCAGATCGGCGGCGCGTCCAGCCGGCAGGTCGCGAATCGGTTGTCCGTCGCCATCGAGAACCGCCGGCACGTCGGTGAGGAAGAGCAGGGCATCCGCGCGGACCGCGCGCGCCACGGCCCCGGCGACCTCGTCGCCGTTGACGTTGTAAAGCTCGCCGTCGGCTCCCAGGCCCAGCGGGGCGATGGTCGGCACGTGGCCGCGTTCGGTGAGGTCGTTCAACAACCCGCGCCGCACCTCGCGCACGCGACCCACGTATCCCAACGCCGGCGACTGCTGCTCGACCCGGATCACACCACCGTCATTTCCGGCGATGCCGACCGCCGAGACGCCGTTGGCCACAAGCTCGCCGATCAGCGCCGGAGCCACCATGCCGCGAAAGACCGTTACGGCGGCGTCGCGAGTGGCCGCGGACGTTACCCGCAGCCCGTCGATCCAGGTCGGAGTTTCTCCTCGCTGCGCCAGATAGTCGCTGAGCGCGTCGCCGCCGCCATGGGCAATGACGACCCGGGCGCCGGCCGCGACCAGGTCCCGCACGTCGGCGCCGATCCGCCCGCGCTCGACATCCGCCGTGCCGCCGACCTTGAGCACGACATAGCGTCCCCGGAAGTGGTCGAATCCTGAGCTCGGCGATGCGGCCACGAGCTAGGTCATGTACTCCGCGTTGATGGTGACGTAGTCGTGCGAGAGGTCGCCGGTCCAGGCTGTGGCCCTGGCCGGCCCCGCATGCAGATCGACCGCGATGCGGCACTCCGACTGGCGCAAGTGCGCGGCAACGTCCGGCTCGTGGTAGTCCTGGATGCGCCCGCCTTCGACGGTGCAGGTGTCCCCGATCCAGATGTCCAGGGCCTCGGGATCGAACTCGGCCCCGCTGTTCCCGAGCGCGCACACCACGCGTCCCCAATTGGGGTCGCCGCCGAATACCGCCGTCTTGACCAGCAGCGACGTGGAGATGCCGCGTCCGGCGCGCCGGGCATCGGCCGCGTCCACCGCGCCCCGAACCTCGATCGTGACCAGCTTGGTCACGCCCTCGCCGTTCCGCACGATTTCCCGCGCGAGATGCCGGCACACGGCGCCGAGCGCGTGAACGAACCGCTCCGCATCCCGGCCTTCCAATGGCGGTGTTCGGCTTGCGCCGTTGGCAAAAAGCAGCACCGTGTCGCTGGTGGACTGATCGCCGTCGATGGAAATCACGTTGAATGAGTCGTTGACCGCCGCGCGCAGGGCGTCGCGGGCAACCGACGCGTCCATGGCGGCGTCGGTCGTAATGAACGAGTGCATGGTGGCCATGTTGGGGTGGATCATGCCGGCGCCCTTGGCGGCGCCGCCGATCCGCACCGTCCCGGTCGACAGCGGCACTTCGACCGCAATCGTCTTGGGATAGGCGTCGGTGGTCATCATGGCGGTGGCGACATCGATCCCGTCGACCGAGTTCAACTCGAGCCGCCGGATGCCGTCGGCCACGCGATCCATGGGCAGCCGAAACCCGATCACGCCGGTGGACGCCATCAGGATTTCCTCGGGCGCGACGCCTTGTCCCTCGGCAAACAGCTCCGCCATGCGCCGGGCATCGGCGCGCCCTTCGGGTCCCGTGTACGTGTTGGCGTTGCCGCTGTTGAAGACCACGCCGCGCGCCTGGCCATCCGCGACCCGCGCGCGGTTGATCTCCACATTCGAGGCCTTCACGCGGTTGGTGGTGAACGTCGCAGCCACCGTGCATGCGGCGACGGTGCTGAAGATGCCCCCAAGGTCAAGAGCGCCGCTGGCCTTGATGCCGGCGGCGATCGACCCGGCCTTGAACCCGCGCGACGCCACCACGCCGCCGGGAATCACCGCGAATCCGTCAAGCGTTTCGGGAAGGGCGCCCATCTACGGATAGCCCGCCGGAATGCCGAGCCCCGCCTGCTCGTCGAGGCCCAGCATCAAGTTGGCGTTCTGCAGCGCGGCGCCCGCCGCGCCCTTGCCGAGGTTGTCAATGGCGCTCATGGCGATCAGGGTACCGGTGGCCTCGTCGGCCACCGCCTGCACGAAGCAGTGGTTGGTGCCGGTAGTCCACTTGGTGCGAGGCGGCTCGTCGGCCAGGTGCACGAACGGCTCGCCGCCGTAGCGGTCGTCGTACGCCGCGTCGACATCCGTGCTCGCAATGCCGTCCCGAATCCGCGCGTAGGTCGTCGAGAGGATGCCGCGCGTCATGGGCACCAGGTGGGGAACGAACGTGACCTGCACTGGGGACCCCGCGAGCATGGTCAGCTCCTGCGCGATCTCGGGGCCGTGGCGGTGGGCGGCGACGTTGTAGGGCGCTGCGCTCTCGTTGATTTCGGAGTAGGTGAAGGCCGACTCGGCGCGCCGCCCGGCGCCCGAGACGCCGGTCTTCGAGTCCACGATCACCGCCGGCTCGACAAGCCCCGCCGCCAGGGCGGGTCCGATGGCCAGCTCCGCGGCGATGGCATGACAACCGGGATTGGCAACCAGGTTGGTGCGCCGCAGGTCGTCCCTCCGGAACTCGGTGAGGCCGTAGACCGCGTCGGCGATCCACTCCGACGCCGGGTGCTCGCCATACCACTGCCGATAGACCTCCAGGTCGTGCAGCCGGAAGTCGGCGCTCACGTCCACCACCGGCACGCCGTCGTCGAGCAGCGGCGCCAACTGCGCCGCGGACGCGTTGTGCGGCAGGCACGACACGACGGCGTCCACCGACCCGTCAAGTTCCGGCGTCAGCCGCAGGTCCGCGTAATCGGGCCGCGCCGTGGCCCGGACCCAGGGCAGCACCTCGCCGACGGTGCAGCCGGCCTGACTGCGGGCCGTAAGGCTCGTCAATTCCAGGTCGGGGTGGCCGGCCAGATAGCGGATCATCTCGCCGCCGGTGTAGCCGGTGGCGTTGAGAAGGCCCAGGCGCATCAAGCGGTGCCTCAGGTGGCTAAACGCGATTATACGGGCGCATTGGGGCGCCGCCGCAGTCGTGGACGATCAGAGCGGCCGGACTCCGGCGGAGTAGGGCCTGCCAGCGGCCCCGTGCCGTGGAGCAACCCTTAGAATTCTCGCTCCGCACGAAATGACATGGGGGGCGCCATCAGGGCTGAAGGGCAAGCACCACGAGCGCCGCGGCGCCAAGCGCCACCCGGTAGGCGCCGAAGACGAGCAGGCTGTGGGCGGCTACGAACCAGAGCAAGACGCGAATGACGGCGACTCCGACCACTCCCGCCGTCAACGCACCGATGACCAGCGCGCCCACCACCGACTCGAAGGCGTCCGTGCCGGTGACGGAGGCGAGTTCCACGATGCCGATCGCCAACACGATCGGCGTCAGCAGCAGCAGCGAGAATCGCGCCCCGGCGTGGCGCTCGACGCCAAGAAGGCGCGCCACGGTCATGGTGATTCCGGAGCGCGACACGCCCGGGATCAGCGCCACAAGCTGACTCAGACCCACGAGGAGCCACACAGGCAGCCGCGTGCTGTCGTAGGTGGTGCGGGTGGGCGCCCAGCGATCGGCCGCGGCGAGCAGCAGACCGAACGCGATCAGCGTGATCGAGGCGACCATCAGCGTCCGCGTCTCCGTCAGCACGTCACGCAGCGGGAACGCCACGGCGCCCACGAGCACCGTCGACCCCACGATGGCCGCCGCCACGCGGCGCGACACGGCCACATCCGCTCCTCGTCCCACGACACCGAGCGCCAGCCGCCACCAGTCGCGCCACAGCGCCACGGCCAGCGCCAGCGCGGTGCCCAGATGCAAAGCCACGCTGAGCAGCAGGCCCGACAGAAACGGGTCGGTCCACCCCGCGAACTCGGGCGTCAGCAGCAGGTGGGCCGAGCTGCTCACAGGCAGAAACTCCGTGAGCGCCTGCACGGCGCCCAACAGAGCCGCCTCGACCAGCACTGCCCCGGTTTACGCGGTCACGACAAAGACCGGCGCCAGAACCAAGGTGATCGTGCTGAGCAGCTTCACCAGCACGTGCAGCGAAGGACCCGCCGTGTCCTTGAACGGGTCGCCAACGGTGTCGCCGACCACTGACGCCGCATGCTCCGGCGTGCCCTTGCCGATCGGGTTGCCGTCTTCGTCCTTGAGGTTCCCCGCCTCGATGAATTTCTTGGCGTTGTCCCAGGCGCCGCCGCCGTTGTTCATCACCGTGGCCAGCAGCACGCCCGCGATGGTGCCCACCATCAGGAAGGCGGCTTCGGCCTCGGCGCGAAGCACCAGGCCCACGACCACCGGCATAAGAACGGCCAGCAGGCCCGGCAGGATCATCTCTCGCAGCGCCGAGCGCGTGCTGATGTCAACCGCCTGGCTGTAGCTGGGCTCGACGGTGCCTTCGAGGATGCCCGGATTCTCGCGCCACTGCCGCCGAACCTCCTGGATCATCGTGCTCGCGGCGCGACCGACGGCGCGGATGGCCAGCGAGCTGAACAGGAACACCAGCATGGCGCCCAGCATGGCGCCGATGAAGACCTCGACCTTGGCCAGGTCGACGCTGTGGAGGTCGGCCGTTTCCAAGTAGGCGCTGAACAGCAGGAACGCGGCCAACGCCGCCGAGGCGATGGCGTAGCCCTTGGTCAGCGCCTTGGTCGTGTTGCCGACTGCATCGAGCCCATCGGTGATTTCGCGCACGTCCTCGGGCGCCTCGGCCATCTCGGTGATGCCGCCCGCGTTGTCCGAGATCGGACCAAACGTATCCATGGCCAGGATGTAGGCGGCGCTCATGAGCATGCCCATCGTGGCGACGGCGGTGCCGAAGACGCCGGCCTCGAACATGCCGATCGGGATGCCAAGCGCGGCGAAGCCCTCGACGCCGGTGTGGAACGAGGTCCACAGGGCAATCGAAATCACGATGATCGGCGCGGCAGTGTTCTCCAGGCCGAGCGCCATTCCCGAGATGATGTTGGTGGCGGGACCGGTGCGAGACGCCTCGGCGATCTCACGCACCGGACGCCACGAGCCCGCGGTGTAGTACTGCGTGATGTAGACGAAGGCGACGCTCGTGAGAATGCCGATTACTCCGGAGAGGAAGAACCAGGCGGATTCCAGCATCACGAACACCGCAATCGCCATTCCAACAACCGAAAACAGCGCGGTGGTCCAATAGCCGATGTCGAGCGCTTTCTGCGCGTCGCGCACCTTCTCGGGCCGGATCACGAGCAGGCCAATGACCGACGCGATGGTGCCGAACGACCGCACCACCAGCGGGAACAGGATCCACTCGACGCCCGCTGTGCCGGGAGCCGCGGCCTCGATGGCCTTGAACACGGCCACACCCAGGATCATCGCGCCGATGCTCTCGGCGGCGGTCGATTCGAAAAGGTCCGCGCCACGTCCGGCGCAGTCGCCCACGTTGTCGCCGACCAGGTCGGCCACCACCGCGGGATTTCGCGGGTCGTCCTCGGGCAGGCCGGCCTCGACCTTGCCCACCAGGTCCGCGCCCACGTCGGCGGCCTTGGTGTAGATGCCGCCGCCCAGCTGCGCGAACAGCGCCACGAAGCTGGCGCCGAACCCGAAGCCGACGATCAACTCAGGGGCGCGCGTGGGATTGCCGAAGCCATCGAACAGGGCGAAGAGCACGAACACGCCCAGCAGGCTCAGCCCGACGATCAAGATGCCCGAAACCGCCCCGCCCCGCAGGGCCACCGTCAGCGCGTCGCCCAGTGACTTGGTGGCCGCGCTGGCGGTGCGCACGTTGGACTTGACCGCCACGATCATGCCGATGATGCCGGAGAGCGCGGAGGCGGCGGCGCCCACCAGGAACGAAACCCCGGTGCGCCAGGCAATGTCGCCCGCCTCGATGCCCTTGGCCTCGTTGGCGCCGAAGAAGAACAGCAGCACCGACAAGCCGGCCGCCGCGAACAACGCGAGAAACGCGATGGTGCGGTACTGCCGCCGCAGGAAGGCCGTGGCGCCTTCGTAGATGCGGTCACCGTTGAGTTGCATGGACGCGAACAGCCTGTTCCGCTCCGCGTCGTCCAACCCCTGGACCGCCGGAATCAATTCGGCGCTGCGGCCGCTCCGGTCGACCGGCCGCGTCAGGACATCACGAACCAGGTACCCGACCACGGCGACGGAAACCACGATGGCCGCCGGGACGACCCACACTAGACCTTCCAAGACCTAATCCCCCCTCGACGCCCACCGGCGGTGGGCCATGTCACCTTGGATCGGTGTCACAAGATTGCGCCGCGCCGACCTCGTGCCCGAGCACGTCGCCGAACGCGGCCATGAACGACTGCATGTCTTCCGCCGAGCCAATCGAGATCCGGAGCGCATTCGCGATGCGCGGATCGCCGGCAAAACGCCGGACCACAATGCGGCGATCTTCAAGCTGGCGCTGAACATCCGCGGCATCGTACCCGTCAAGTTCGACAAATACGAAGTTTGCCTCCGATGGATGGACTTTGAGCCCGAATCGCTCCTGTAACGTCGCGGCCAGCGCGTCCCGACGGCGACGAATCGCCGTCCAGTGGCGATCGGCCCACTCCAGGTCGCCCAGGGCCGCCAGCCCGGCGGCCTGCGCCAGGCGGCTGACGTTGTAGGAGTCCTTCACCCGCAGCAGCGCGTCGGCAAGCTCGGGGCTTGCCAGCGCATAGCCAAGCCGCAATCCCGCCAGGCCGAAGCTCTTGGAGAACGAGCGCGTCACGCACACGTTGTCGCACTCCCGCAGCAGATCGACGTTGTCGCGGTCGGCGAACTCGACGTACGCCTCGTCGATGACCAGCAGATTCACGCGCGACGCCAGCCAGCGCAGGTCGTCGCCCCCGTAGTGCGTGCCCGCCGGGTTGTTGGGACTGGCGACGAAGGTGATCTTGCCGCGCGCCGCGGCCAGCTGGCGCACCGGCAGCGCGAAGTCGTCACCCAGCGGCACTTCGCGGATGTCGCAGCCGCCGATCGCGGCCAGCACCGGATAGAGCGAGTAGCTCGGCGTTGCCGCAACGACCCGGTCGCCCGGATCGCACGCCACGCGAATCAGCAGGTTAAGCAGATCGTCCGATCCGTTGCCGAAGACGACCTGCTCGGGCTGAAGGCCATGGCGGCGGGCCGCCACTTCCCGCAACTCGCGGCTGATCGGATCGGGGTAAAGCCGGATCGACGCGCCGGCGGCCTCGCGCAGGGCGGCGACGGCCGCCGGGGAGGCCTCGGGGCTCTCATTGGTATTGAGCTTGATCCACCCGCCGTCGCCGGGCTGCAAGCCCGGCACGTATCCATGTATCGCCGCCATATCGCGTCGCAGCCGCACCAGTCGCTCACCGAGAATGAAATCAGGCCGCAGACACGGGCCCCGAACGCCCATGCTACCCATTCGCCACGCCCCCCACCACGGGAGCGCCTCTTGCTCCCTCCACCTGGAAGGGGGAGGGCTGGGGAGGGGGTCATCCGCGACCACGTCCGGCACGCCCGGAGGTATTCGGTGTAGGGGCGCCCCTAGTGGGCGCCCGACCCGCCCAACCCGTCACCCCGGCCTTGAGCCGGAATCCAGGCCCGCGGCTCGCACCCGAACCACCCACCCTGTCACTCCGAGCGCAGCAAGGAGTCTAATGCGGAGGCCATTGACCACCGCGCCTGTCAACTCTTCCCGGCCGTCGCCCCTCCGTCACTCCCGCGAAGGCGGGAATCTACCCCTCCGTCACCTTCCCGCCCCTCGCCGTCTGGCGCCAGCCCGGGCACCTCTGTCACTCCGAGCGCAGCGAGGAGTCTCAAATACCCAGGCCCGGCCGCGTTCGCGATGCCCCCGCCCTCCCGTTCGTGGTAAGCCCGTCGAACCATGAACGGCCGCAGGCTTCCGTACCAAGCCCGAAGCGGCGACCGCCGACCTGGTCGCGGCGACGACTAAGCCCAATCGCGGGCCGCAACCGCGCCAAAGACCTTATCCTTGCCTACACGAACGCCCGCGCCGTCGGAAACACCGACGAGCGAACGGCCCCACATACGCCAATGCGCATCGTTGAAGACCCGCTCAACCGCGAGACTATCGAGGCCGTCACGCAGCTAATCGTCGAGCGCTTCGAGCCGGAGCAAATCATCATGTTCGGCAGCTGCGCCCGCGGCGATATCGACGAAAACAGCGATCTGGATCTCCTGGTCGTCCTGCGACACAACGACGAGAAGGGCCGCGACGGCTACGCCATCCGCCTCGCTATCGCCGAGCGCTTCCTACTCCCGGTCGACGTTCTGATCCGTTCAGCCGACGTAGTCGCCAAATACCGCCAGGACCCCAACTCCATGATCAGCCGCATGCTGGAAGACTCCGAAGTCCTCTATGACCGCCACGCCGCCTGAGCAGGCTTGGTTCGACAAAGCCGACGAGGACTATGAGATTGCTCGCCGTGCACTCGGGCCCGACCGGCCGATTCCGGCCGCGGCCTGCTTCCACGCCCAGCAATGCGCGGAGAAATACCTCAAGGGCTATCTGGTCGCTCACGACGTCCCGTTCCGATTTGTCCACGACCTTGGCTATCTCATCGGACTATGTGCTGGCATCAATCCAGCCTTCGCGAACCTCAGACCTGCTGCCATCACCCTGAACCCATACGTGGCGATGGCACGATATCCATCGGAAGCCGCTCAAGAGCCGGACATCGAAGCGGCCGAGAAGGCCATTGCAGTCGCTGAACGAATCGCCGCCGCGGTAGTCCGTCTTTAGCCTTCGTGTGCCACAGGCCGCCACCGTTCGTGGTGAGCCTGTCGAACCATGAACGGTGGTACCGAGGCCGCCCCTCCACCGCCCACCCCGTGCCACACTGACCAACTGACGTGCAAGGCCAACTATTCACCCAGTACTTCCTCACCGACGCCATCAAGTCCACCGAGGACTGGCGTGCCACGCGCGCCCATCCCGACGCCTTCAACCAGTTCCGCGACGGCGCGCGCCGCCTGCTCGAAGACTTCGCCCACTACCAGGACCCCAACGAGGCGACTACCGAGCGGGATCTGATCGGTCCCCTGCTTGAGCTACTCGGCTGGGCCGACTACCTGCCGCAGCAGAGCACCAGGCACGGCGAGGATGTTCCCGATTTGCTGCTGTTCGCAGATGCAGACGCCAAGATGCGGGCCGCATCGAACAGTAATTCGGACGACCGCTTCCTGGATGCCCTAGTCGTCGGCGAGAGCAAACGACTCGGCCGCCCGCTCGATGCTCCCGGCAGCCTGGAGATCCTCAAAGTGCGCGCCACACAGACCGCCATGCTCGATGTCCCTGCGGTGAGGCCACCACGACACCGGGATCCTGGGCCACACAGCCAGATGCTGCGTTATCTCAGGACGGCCGACTCCGTCACGGATGGCCGCTTGCACTGGGGGATTCTCACCAACGGCGGAGTCTGGCGGCTCTACGACCAGCGGGCGCGTCCCCGCGCCACCGGTTATTTCGAGGCCGACCTGGCGGCGCTCATTGCTGGCAGTGGCTCGGCCCCCTCCGTCAATCCGGCTCGGACTCCCTCTCCTGGGGGAGAGGGTCGGGGTAAGGGGGGTCCCTCCGCCGCCGATGGCCTCCGCACCTTCTTTCTTCTGTTCCGACGCGACGCCTTCGTGCAACAGCCGGGTGCGACAACCACATTTGTGGAATCCGCGCTGGCCGAGGGACGTCGCTACGAGCAGCGCGTCGCCGAGGACCTGTCCGGCGTGGTATTCGAGCGAGCCTTTCCCGACCTCATCGAGGCGCTGCTGGATGCCGGCGGCGGGAGCCTGGCCGACGCGCGGCAGGCGGCGCTGGTGCTGCTCTATCGCCTGCTCTTCGTGCTCTACGCCGAGGACCGCGGCCTGTTGCCGGTGAGCGACACCCGCTACGACGACTATGGGCTGCGCAAGCGCGTCCGCGACGACATCGCGCGGCGGATGCACGCCGGAGACACATTCTCTTCCCACGCCGGCAACTACTACGACCGTGTGATGACGCTGAGTCGCCAGATCGACGCCGGCGACGACTCCATTGGTCTGCCGCCATACAACGGCGGCCTGTTCGCCGCCGGCGCCGCGCCGCTGCTGGGCAAGGTGCGCCTATCCGACGCGGCTTTCGCCCCCATCGTCCACGATCTGAGCCACACCGAAGCGGCGGGCCGGCGGCAGTTCGTCAACTACCGCGATATGACGGTGCAGCAGCTGGGCTCCATTTACGAGCGCCTGCTGGAGCGGGAGCCGGTTCGCAACAGCCGCGGCGAAATCGAGACTCGCCTCAATCCCTTCGCGCGCAAGGACAGCGGCAGCTTCTATACGCCGCAGGAGCTGGTGGACCTGATCCTGGACCAGACTCTGAAACCGCAGGTCGAAGAGCGCCTGAAGGCGTTCGAGGAAAAGGCGATGCAACTCAAGGGCGACCGTCGGCGCAAGTCCGATCGTAAAGCGGAGCTGCGACGTCTGGATCCCGCCGAGGCGGTGCTCGACCTGAAAGTGCTGGACCCGGCCATGGGCAGCGGTCACTTCCTCGTCACCGCCGTCGACTACCTGGCCGACTACGTCGCGGACCTGATCGAGTACGTCCCGGCGGTGCCGGATTGGTTGGACGGCGACGACGCCTACGAGTCGCCGCTGCTGGAGCGCGTGGCGCGAATTCGGGACGACTTGTTGCAGCGTGCGCGGAACCCCAAGTGGGTCATGGACGAGGCGCAGCTGAGCGACCAGAACATTATTCGCCGCATGGTGCTCAAGCGCTGCATTTACGGCGTGGACAAGAACCCGCTGACCGTGGAGCTGGCCAAGGTGTCGCTGTGGCTGCACAGCTTCACCGTTGGCGCGCCGCTGTCGTTCCTGGACCACCACCTGCGCTGCGGCGACTCGCTGCTGGGCCTGCGGGTGCTGGACGCGCGCCAGGACTTCCAGCGATTGGGCGGTCTCAGCGCCAGCACCCTCATCGCCGGGGCCGAAAACGCCACGGAGGGCATGCAGCGCATCGAGCGGCTCTCCGATGCCGACGTAGCCGAGGTGAAGGAATCGGCCGGGTTGTTCCAGGACGTCGAGCAAGCCACGGCGGACCTGCGCGGTGTGCTGGACTTCCTCTCCGGCCTGCGTTGGCAAACTGCCGGCCTCAAGAAGGGCGCGCAAGCTGACGTAAACCGTCTTCTCGCCGAGACGCTGGGACGCGAGTCGAGCATCGCCTTCGACCTGCTCGCCCGAGGCCCGGAGGCCGCCGATGAGACCATCAGCCGGGACCTCGCTTGGGAGAGCTTTGCGGACCGCTGGACTCAGTCGCGGTCCGTCGCCGACCGCGAGGGGTTTCTGCACTGGGAGGTCGCCTTCCCCGGGGTGTGGCGCAACTGGCAGAGCCGCGAGCCGGTGGGCGGCTTCGACGCCGTAATCGGCAATCCGCCCTGGGACCAGATCGAACAGAAGGAAGTTGAGTGGTTTGCCCTACGCGACAATGAGGTGGCGCTCGCGAGTACTGGAGCTGCGCGCAAGGCCCTGATCGCGAAGCGATTGGACGCAGATGATGAGTTGGCTCTTGAGTACACGCGAGCTCGCGACAGGGCCACTGCGATGCGCATCTTTGCCAGGGCAGGTGGCCAATATCCGCTGCTGAGCAGCGGCCGAATCAATCTCTACTCCCTATTCGTCGAGCGCGCCATGGGCCTGGTCAAGCCCGACGGTTTCGTGGGCCTACTCACGCCTTCCGGCATCTACGCCGACAAGACCGCCGCCCGGTTCTTCAAGACCGTCTCCACGAGCGGGCGCGTCGGCGGCCTGTTCGACTTCGAGAACAAGAAGATCTTCTTCAAGGACATCCACGCGTCGTTCAAGTTCTGCGCCCTCGTCTTCGGCGGGGCCAAGCGCACGTTCGCCGAGACCCGGTGCGGCTTCTTCCTCCACGACGCCGAGACCATCAATGACCCCGACCGCTGCTTCGCGCTTTCCCCCGACGACTTCGCGCGGGTGAACCCAAACACCGGCACCGCGCCCATCTTTCGCACCCGCCGCGACGCCGAGATCACCCGCCGCATCTACGCCAACCATCCCGTGCTGGTGGACCGATCCGGCCGCGAGGAGCGCCGAACCTGGCCCGTGCGGTACCTGCAAGGTCTGTTCAACATGACGTCCGACTCCCACCTCTTCCGCACGGCAGCTCAGTTGGAGGAAGAGGGGTTTTATCCGCTGCAGGGCAATATCTGGAAGAAGGGGCCAGAGCAATACCTTCCGCTTTACCAAGGACGGGTAATCCAGCACTTCGACCATCGGGCCAATTCAGTCCGCGTAAACCTTGAGAGCACGCACAATCCCTATCTGAGCGAGGAAGTGAGCGAAGCGCAGCACGAAGATCCACATTTCCATCCGAATGTCAGGCACTTCGTACCCGACCTCGAAGTAAGCCAGAAAATGCCTCGAAAATCGCCTTGGACCATTGCATATCGACCTATCGCTCGACCAACGGACATCAGGACCATGATTGCGACGATCGTGCCGCGAGCCGGATTCGGCCACAGCGTCTTTCTGTTGATGCCGGAGTCCGGCTTCGGCTCTCGCGAAGCCTGCCTTCTCACAGCCAATCTAAACAGCCACGCTTTTGACTTTGCGACGCGGCAGAAGATGCACGGAACCAACCTCAGTTGGTACCTCCTCGAACAGCTCCCCGTCATCGCACCCGACGCCTACGAACGCCGCTTGGGCGAGGTCACCGCCGCCGAGCTGGTGCGGGACCACGTGCTGCGCCTCATCTACACCGCGCACGACATGGAGCCCTTCGCCCGCGACCTCGGCTACGGCGGCCCGCCCTTCATCTGGGAACAGGTAGACCGCCGCCACCTTCGCGCCCGCCTCGACGCGCTCTACTTCCACCTCTACGGGCTCGACCGCGCCGACGCCGCCTACGTCCTCGACACCTTCCCCATCGTCCGCCGCGAAGACCAAACCCAGTTCAACGGCCAATACCGCACCAAAGACCTCATCCTCGCCTACATGAACGCCCTGGCGGCGGGGGATACCGAAACTGTGGTGGCGGTGTAAACGTCCACGCGCACCATTGAAGACGCTCTGAGTGCGAACGCCATTCAAGCCTAGACGCGGCTCACCACGAAGCGATTCGCGCCGGAGCAAATTGCTCTCTTCGGCAGTTGCACCAACGGATCACCGCGGCATTCGCCACTCTAAGGATATCGCTTGACTTCTTCTCTTATGCTCAATATGTCTTTTCGATCATCATCGTCTATGGCAATTGATAATAGATGATCGGTAACAATTCTAATCTTTTCAGCGTCCATCAAGGCTCGGAATATCTTGAACAAGATCGGCAGCATAGCACCGAGAGAAACGATCGCTGCCCCAATCGCAAATCCGGCAGGAAAATCTGGCTTGGAGCTAATGCCTTGAGCAATCAACCCGGTCCAGACAACAAAGTAGTAAAGTAGGAGCAAGAAGCTATGTCTAGGAAGCGACTTTGACAACTTGCTAGTAAACGAATCCCGTCTGCGAAATGCAAGAATGGTGAAGATCAAAATGGCAAACACAAGATGCAGTGAACTTCTATCCGCTACTCCTGCGAAGATTAAAGCGCTGTAAACAATTCCGGGACAGTTCGCGAGGAGGAATGCAATTCGACCAACCGTAACCTGTTTCTTGGCAACTTTAGCTATTAGCTGCATGCGCCCCGGCAAGATTTGCAACTGTGGGAATCTTCGGCAATTCTCGGCTTCGACCGCAGCGGCCGCTGAAGCCGCAGCCTTGGGAGCCTTTAGTATTTCCCAACGTACGAGCCAAATAGCTCGCAATGTGGCCCGAGTCGCATCCGATCCATCGTCGCGTTCAGATCTATAGCGATCCCGAAATCACTCTTCAATTTCATAAGTCCGGTCACGCACTCTCTGTCGATTTGCCCGACCACATATGCACGACCAAAGACCAATCCAGCGGCCAATGAGCCAAGTCACGCTCTCCGGTAACGACGCGGCGAGCATCCACAGCGCTATGCCTGCGACGACTATTCCAGCGACCGGAATAAGGAATTGGGGAAAACCCACTACGCACCCTCTTGGGCTGGCCGCCCTAGGGTTGCGCCCGACGTGCCGAACATCGCCGACCGGTGACGCTCAAGCGCCGTAGCGCCCAGGCCGGTCACCTCGAAGGTTCGGCGGGCGCGAGGCCCACTGACGGTCGTGTCGCGGCTGCTGCGCACGAAGCCCTTGGACTCCAGTCGGTACAGCGCGTCATACACGCTCGACTTGCCAATTGCGTCACGCAGATCGCACAGGATGGCGTAGCCGTGGGAAGGTCCGCGACTAACCAAGTAGTCGAGAATCAAGGCCTGAATCGTCGGCAACAAGTCCTTCATGCCTCCACTATATACCAATAACTGGACTATCTGCAAGTGCGCCCCACGCTCTTGGCCGGCCCAACGCTGCACGCAGCGCGGGCCACCGGACTCGGGCGCCCACTACGGACGCCCCTACAGCGGATTGGAGGTTGCGCCGAGTGTGGTGTGGATTGCTTGGTGGTCATTCGGCGTGGCTCTTTATTTCGTCGTCGAAGTTAAACCCCGAACACGCCAAAAAACTCCAGGCCTCCAGGTTCGGGACCGCGTCGCGCGCACCCTCCGCAGGCTGCTGAGACACCCGTCATACCGTCCTTGAGCCGGAATCCAGCCCCCTTCGTGCGGTGCCGGTCCGGCCCCCTCTCCCTGGGGGAGAGGGCTGGGGTGAGGGTGTCCGGTGGCCCAGGCGGCACGCCGCGTGGGGGTTCCAACGTGGCCCGACGCGTCGGACCGGAATCCCCTCATCCTCACCTTCTCCCCCAGGGAGAAGGGATCAGAGGCGCGCCCGGCGGTTGAGGCCAGCGCCGCTCGTTAGACTCGCGGCATGGCGATTCGGGGTGTGCTGTTCGATCTGGGCGATACGTTGGTCACGCAGGAGGCCTTGGTCGGGTCTCCCAGCAACCGGCAGGGCGCGGCGCAGGTTGCCGAGGCGTTGGGACAGCTGACGGAGGTCGCGCCGACGGCGGAGCAGCTCACCGACCCGCTGGGAGAAACCCTGCAAGAGGCGCTGATCGAGTCCTATCAGGGCGAGTGCGCCGTCCCGGATGCGCGGCGGGCGTTCCTGGAGGTCCTCGATCGCTTCGACCTGGAGCCGCCGTCCGAGCTCATCGACCTGCTGCTGCCGATGTATTTCGGGCCGCACTACGCGCGGATGACCGTCGATCCGCTCGCGGTCCGCACGCTCGAGCTGCTGCGCCGGGCCGACGTGCGCACGGCCATCGTGGGCAACCTGATCCATGGCGAAGAGCTGCTGGTCGAGCGCCTGCGCGCGTTCGATTTGCTGCGGCTGGTGGACGCGCTGGTGCTGAGCACCGAATCCGGCTGGATGAAGCCGCATCCCGTGGCCTACCGCGAGGCGCTGCGCCGTCTCGACGTCCCGGCTGCAGACGCGGTCATGGTGGGCGACGACCTGGAAGTCGACGTGCGCGCGCCGCAGGCGCTCGGTCTGCGGGCCATCTGGCTGCGCCGCGACGCCCCATCCGGCCCCGCATCAGTCACGCCGGACGCAATCATCAACGACCTGGGGGGCCTGATCCCGGCCATCGCGGAGTTGGACGCCGCCGAGGCGCCGTCTTGAAGGGCTGAGAGCTGACTTCCGCGAGGAGGCGACAGGCGTTGTGCCAATCTGCCTGCCCCTTAGATTCCTCGCTGCGCTCGGAATGACAGGAAAACGGCGCTCACGGTGGCAAGTGCCGGAAGACCCCCTCCCCATCCCTCCCCCTTTCAGGTGGAGGGGGGCAGAACCCTTCCTTCTCAGCGCGTGCGGGATCGTGGGTTTCCGCCTTCGGTGGACCCACGTAGGGGCGTCCCTCGTGGGCGCCCGTGTCCGGTAGCCCGCGCTGCGCGCAGCGTGGGATAGGCCGCGGATGAATCTCCCAGGCGGCCCGGTGCCTGGGCCATCGGGTCGAGACCTTAGATTCCCGTCTTCGCGGGAATGACGAATGTGGGACGCTCCCTGCGGCACCGGGCCGCTCCGACCTCCGCGTCCTAGCGCGGCAGCCAGGCGTCGTCGAGGACTTCGTCCGTGAGCCGCTTGCCGAGCAGATAGGTCGTGTTGTCGGGATACCAGAGCACCTGCTCGCCCGCGTAGTCGGTGAAGCTGCCGTAGATGGGCATGCCGCCGCCGCGTCCGGTCACGGAGTGGACGGCGTATTTGTTGTCGGCCAGCACGTGCGGGCGCCCAAACACCAGCGGCTGGCCGCCGGGGTTGTCGATCTCGCGACCGACGCTGACGCACACCGGCCGGCGCGCCTTGCCGTCGCCGGGTCCGTCGGCCCCATGCGCGGTGCCGTCGTTGTTGTGGAAGAAGAGCAGAAACCGACCGTCGCGCAGCTTGTGTAGCGGGCAGGGCGACGAGGGATGCGGGATGGGCGGTCCGCCGGGCTGAAACCGCAGCGGGGCCGCCTCCGTCCACGACTCGCCGTAGTCCTCCGAAACCGAATACCAGACCCAGCCGGTCATAGTGCGCATGACGGCCAGGATGCGGCCGTCCGAGAGGTTCTGGATGGACGGCTCCATGGCGCAGCTGATGCGCGGGTCGCGCGGATGCTCCACCTGGATGCCGTGATCGGCGTCCGGCCACGTCGTCACCACGAGGTCCGCCGGGTCGTCGACCGTCATCACGTTGTCGAAGCGCAGGAACCAGCCCTCGTGATGGCGGGCGTTGAATCCGATCTCGGACGTCACCGTCTCGAATTGGCGCTGATAGTGGTTGGAGGCCCAGCGCGTCATCGGGCAGATCACCTGGCCGCGGCGGTTCACGATGGGCGCCTGCCAGCCGGTCGGCACCCAGCTGCTGAGCATGGCGGGGTCGGGATCGTCGATGGCCCCACGCCCGATCACCGCGTCGTGCCGCTCGCCCCAGGTGACGCCGTCGTCGTCCGAGACGCGCCAGGACAGCACGCCCGTCATCCCGCGGTCGAAGTCCACCGGGCCGGTGTTGCGGTGATAGAAGAGCCAGACGCGGCCGCTGTGCGGCACGACCACCGGCACCGACCACACCGGCGTCTTGCCGGAGTCGTCGGGCGGCGCCTCGATCACGGTCGGACGGCTCCAGGTGCGCCCACGGTCCTCGCTGCGGGCCGTCACTATCCGCACATTCACCCCGTGGAAGTGGTCCCCGGCCTGCGTCCAGGTGGCCAGGAAGGCCCCCGTGGTCGTGACCGTGACGATGAAGTGGGTATTGCCGTTGTCCCACGGCCCGTCCGGCCGCGGCCCGGTGTCGTGTTCCGGCGTGTCGTCGTCGGCCGGCACGTAGACGACGTAGTCGGGATTCGTGCGGAGGGCGTCGCGCCAGCGGGCGGCGGCGGTGGATTTCGGAGGCATGGAGAGCACCCTCAAAGGCGGGACGCCGCGGCCGGCAGCGCCGGTGGACCGGTCACGGCCAACGCCATCCCGACGAAAGCGCCCCCATCATCCCACCCTGGCCGAGACCACGCCTAAGTCCCGGATCACCCTCACCCTTGCCCTCTCCCGTCAAGGGAGAGGGGGCCGGATTCGCTCCCCGCACCCGACTAGAGGGGCTTTGCATGGGTCTTCGTCGCTGGTGGTAGGTTCCGCGGTGACCACCTCGCACCCGGCGGCCGTGTTTTTCGACGCCTACGGCACGCTGATCCACTTTCCGGACGATCCCTCGCCCTTCGACTACATGGCCGACGTCCTGCAGCGGGAGAGGGTTGACCTGCCGCGCCCCCACCTCGACGACGCCCTGCACGCGGAGATGCGCTACTACAAGGCGCACTACGCCTCGGTGCGCACGGCCGACGACCTCGAACGGCTCCGCATCGAGGACGCCCGTGTCTACCTGGAGGCGCTGGGCGACACCGGGGCCGTGCCGCTGGACTTGAATCTCGTTGCGGACGAGCTGGCGGCGGCCTTCGAGAGCCGCGTGCTTCCCGACGCGCATGCGGCCATCGACCTTGTGCGAACGTCGGGCGTGCGCACCGCCGTTCTCAGCAACTTCAGCTACCTGCTACCGCTGGTCCTCGACGAGGTCGGACTTGGCGATGGGCTGGACCCAATCGTCTTCTCGGCGGCCGTCGGCGCCGAGAAGCCCGACCCGCGCATCTTCGCCGCGGCAGCCGCCGCGGTCGATGCCGACCTTGGCGACTGCGTGCTCATCGGCGACGACTTCAAGAACGACGTCGGCGGCGCGCAGCGTTGCGGCATGCCCGTGGTCTGGCTGGCGCGGGATGGATCGGACGCGCCGCCGGGCGTGGCCGTGGCCCGGAACCTGGTGGACGCCGTGCATCTCGCGTTGGGGCCCGGGTGGCGCGAATTGTCCCTCAGCGGGCACACGCCGCCATCGGCGAACGCCTGACATGCGTCCGGTCACGCTGCGCGTCGCCACCTCCGCGCGAACGTCCGTGCACCCTATCGGACGGCCGATCCAGGCGGCCCTTGACCGGCAGGAGGTCGGCGATGGCCTGCTGCTGGTCAGCGTGCCGCACACCACCTGCGCCGTGACCCTCAATGAGCCTGAATCAGGCCTGCTCGACGACCTGGCGCAAGCGCTGGAGCAATTGGTGCCCTGGCGCGGTTCCTACGCCCACAACCGGGGATCGGAGGACAACGCGGCGGCCCACGTCCGCGCCGCCCTGCTGGGTCATCAGCTGCTCGTGCCCATCGTCGATGGACGGCTTCAGGTCGGCGTGTGGCAGGACGTGCTGCTTGTCGAGTGCGACGGTCCCCGCACGCGCACGGTCGAGCTGCGCCTGGTCTAGGCAAGGTCGGAACAAGGCGGTGGGCTTCACCCCAATCCCTTCGCGCTGAGCTTGTCGAAGGGGGATCGAACGGATTGGGGTCCTTGAGATCGCGGCCGGATCACTCCTGGAGCGACGCCACCCTGGCAAACGAATCGGCCAGTGCCGGGTATAGCTCGTGGTAGAGGCGGTAGGTCGCCTCGTAGACAGCGTGCGTGTCTCGGCCAGGTTCTATTTCTTGGGTTCGGCTCCCGGTCGCTGCGCACGCCTCCTCCACCGACGCGTACACCCCGACGGCAACTCCGGCTAGCAAAGCCGCGCCGAAAGCCGGGCCGCGGTCCTCGGGCTCGAGGCTGATCGGAAGCCCGAGCACGTCGGCCACGATCTGCCGCCAGAGCGGGCTGCGCGCGCCGCCCCCGGCGATCTTGACCCGGCGTGCGGGCAGGCCGAGGTCCTGGATGATCTCCAGTCCGTCGCGCAGGCTGAACGCCACGCCTTCGAGCACGGATCGCACCACGTCGCCGCGCCCGTGGGCGGTCGTCAGGCCGAACAGCACGCCGCGCGCGTTGGGATCGAGGTGCGGCGTGCGCTCGCCCTGCAGATAGGGCAGCCAGATCAATCCTCGACTCCCGGCGGGAGATGTGGCCGCCTCGCGGGTCAGCGCGTCGTAGGCTACGCCGCCGCTCGCGTCCGACGCGCCCAGAGTGTCCCGCACCCAGCGCAGCGAGATTCCCGCGCCCTGGGTCACGCCCATCACGTGCCACGTCTCCGGCAGCGCGTGACAGAAGGTGTGCACGCGACCGGCAGGATCGATCCGCGGCCGGTCGCCGGCCACGAACACCACGCCCGACGACCCGATGGTCACGAGCGCGTCGCCCGCGGCGACAATTCCCGCCGCCACTCCGCCGGCGGCCTGATCACCCGCGCCCGCGGCGACAGGCAGGCCGGCCGGCAGGCCCAAGGCTTCCGCCGCTGCCGGGGTGAGTGCGCCGGCCGTTTCGGGTGACTCGACCACGCGCGGCAGCCACTCCAGCGGAATCTCCAGGTCGCGCGCCATGGCTTCGGACCACTTGCGCTTGGCCACGTCAAAGAGCGCCGTACCCGAGGCGTCGGCGACGTCGGCGGCGGCCTCGCCCGTGAGGCGCAGGCGAATGAAGTCCTTGGGCAGCAGGACGCGTCGAATCCGGGCGTAGGCGTCGGGCTCGTGCTCGCGCACCCACAAGAGCTTGGGCGCGGTGAATCCTTCCAGCGGCGGGTTGGCGGTGCGCGCGATGACCTCGGCCAGCCCGATGTCGCGCTCGACGGCTTGGCGTTGCGCGCCGGTTCGCTGGTCGCACCAGAGAATGGCGGGCCGGATCGATTGGTCACGCTCGTCGAGAAGCGTCGCGCCGTGCATCTGCCCGGTGAGCCCGATCCCACGAATGGCCGCTGGGTCCGGCGCGGCCCGGACGCACGCACCGAGCGCCTCCACCGCCGCCCGTTCCCACGTATCGGGATCCTGCTCGGCCCAGCCCGGATGCGGCGTGTGCATTGGGTATTCCGCCGCGTGAGTGGCCAGAATGTGACCGTCGCGAGCCGTCAGCACCGCCCGAGCGCTGGTGGTGCCGAGGTCGAGGCCCAGCAGCAGGTCGTCGGTCATGGCGAGCGCGGACACTTTAGCCGCACCCGCTCACCAGGCCGTGACGCCGCCGTCGACGACCAGGTCGTGGCCGGTCACGTAGGCCGCGGCGTCGCTGGCCAGGAACACCACCGCCCCCTGGATCTCCTCGATCTCCGCCATGCGCCCCATGGGCGTGTCGCGCGTCCAGATCGGCCGGGCGGGAATCATGTGCGGCGCGTTGACCATCTCGGTGCGGGTGTAGCCGGGGCTCACCGCATTGACGCGCACGCCGTGCTCCGCCCACTCGGCGGCCAGCGCGCGCGTGAGGTGGACGACGCCGGCCTTCGAGGCGCTGTAGTGGGCCTGCTGCTGCGGGCGGTTGATGATCTGCGCCGAGATCGATGCCACGTTGACGATGGCCCCGCGCCCCTGCGGAATCATCACGCGGGCGGCCTCCTGCGAGCACAGGAATACGCCCTTGAGGTTGGTGTCGAGCACGCGGTCCCAGTCGTCCTCGGGCATGTCTACGGCGTCGACCCAGGTGGTGATCCCGGCGTTGTTGACCGCGATGTCGAGGCTGCCCCACTCATCGACCACGGACTGCACCGCGGCGCGAACGTCGTCGGCGCTGGTCACGTCGGCGTGGATGGCCTTGGCGCGGGCGCCGCGCGACTCGACCTCGGCAACGGTGCGCTCGAGGGTGTCCTGGGTGCGCCCGCAGACGGCCACGTCGGCGCCGGCCTCGGCCAGCGCTTGCGCCAGGCCCTTGCCGATGCCGGTGCCGCCGCCGGTCACGAGCGCGCGGCGGCCGTCGAGGCGGAAGCGGTCGAGGACGCTCATCATGGCTCGACCATGACCTTGATGCACGCGTCCTTGCGCGATCGCGCGAAGTCCATGGCGTCCTGCACGTCGTCGAGCGGGTAGCGCGCCGAGACGAGCGGCTCGAGGTCGACGCGCCCCGACGCCACCAGCTCGATGGCCTTGGGCCAGGTGTGGGCGTAGCGGAACACACCCACCACGTCCAGCCCCTTGTCGATGATGTGGTTGGTGTCGATCGGCGCGGAGTCGTCGGGGCTGAGCCCGACCAGGACCACGCGGCCGCCGCGCGCGGCCAGTCGAATCGTCTGCACCACCGTGGCCGGCGCGCCGGCAGTCTCGAAGACCACGTCGAAGCTGTCGGCAAGCTCCGCGTCGACATCGACTTCGCGGGCATCCACGGTCCGCTCGGCGCCCAGCGCGCGGGCCTTCTCGAGACGAAAGTCGACGACGTCGACGACGGTCACGGCGTCGATGCCCTGGCTCTTCAGGCTCAGCAGGGTCACCAGCCCGATGGGCCCGGCTCCCAGGACGACCGCCCGATCGCCCAGGACGGCGCGACCGCGCTCGACGGCGTAGAGCCCGACCGAGAGCGGCTCGATGAGCGCCGCGGCGTCGTAGCTCATACCGTCGGGAATCTTGAAGCAGCGCGAGGCCGGGTGCGCCACGTATTCCGCGAACGCCCCATGCACCGGCGGCGTGGCCATGAACACCACGTCGGGGCACAGGTTGTAGCGACCGGCCTGGCAGTGCTCGCACGCATGGCAAGGGACTCCGGGCTCGATGGACACCCGGTCGCCGGGCTCGAGGTGTGCGACTGCCGCGCCGACGGCGACGATCTCGCCGGATGGCTCGTGGCCCAGGATCAGCGGCTGCTCCACCACGAAGCGCCCGATGCGCCCGTGCTCGTAGTAGTGAATGTCGGACGCGCAGATGCCGACGGATCGAACGCGAACCAATGCCTCATGGGCCGCCGGTGCAGGGACGGCGCTCTCGCGAACCCGGATGTCGGCGGTCCCTTCGAGATACGCGGCCTTCATGCTCGGTTCCCACTCACCTGCGCCAGCCGGACTTCCTGCACGATACCGCGCGGCGGCTCAAGCGCGGACTTGGCCCGGCTCGTGGTGGTTCGACTCCGTTTGTGGTGAGCCCTTCGACACGCTCCGAGCCCGCCCCGAGTTAGCCGAAGGGGCGACCGGCATGGGGGGCGGCTGCAGCCTGCGGTTTAATGGGAATCGGCGCCGATCGTGTCGTGCCGCGAGCCAGCGCGGGAGAGCGTATGAGCCCTTCGCAACCGCCGGACATCGAAATCGCGCAGGCGGCCAGGCTGCGTCCCATCGAGGAGATCGCGGCGCAGGTCGGTCTGACCGGCGATGAGATCGAGACATATGGCCGCACCAAGGCCAAGGTGACGCAGGCGGCAATGGCTGCTCGGCAGGACGCGCCGGACGGCGACCTGGTCCTGGTCACGGCCGTCACGCCCACGGCGGCCGGCGAGGGCAAGACGACTACGACGATCGGGCTGACGCAGGCCCTGCAGCGCCTCGGACACCGCGCCATCAGCGCCACGCGCGAGCCCTCGCTGGGGCCGGTGTTCGGCGTCAAGGGCGGCGCGGCGGGGGGCGGCTACGCGCAGGTGGTGCCGATGGAGGACATCAACCTGCATTTCACCGGCGACTTCGCGGCGGTCACCTCGGCGCACAACCTGCTGGCGGCCATGCTGGACAACCACCTGCACCAGGGCAACGCGCTCGACATCGACGCGCGGCGCGTGCTGTGGCGGCGGGTGATGGACATGAATGACCGCGCGCTGCATGACATCGTGGTTGGGCTTGGCGGGCGCACGCGCGGCGTGCCGCGTGAAACCGGATTCGATATCACGCCGGCCTCCGAAGTGATGGCCATCCTGTGCCTCGCGCGCGACCTGGAGGACCTGAAGGACCGCTGCGCACGCATCGCCGTAGCCGACCGCGGGCGCGGCGCCTTCGTGACGGCCGCTGAGCTGGAGGCGCAGGGCGCCATGGCCGTGCTGCTGCGCGACGCGGTGCTGCCCAACCTGGTGCAGAACCTGGAGGGCGGCCCGGCGCTGATTCACGGCGGGCCGTTCGGCAACATCGCGCACGGGTGCAGCACGCTGATCGCGACCAAGCTGGCGCTGAAGCTGGCGGACGTGGCGGTGACCGAAGCCGGGTTCGGGGCCGATCTCGGCGCGGAGAAGTTTCTCAACATCAAGTGCCCGGCGGGCGGGCTGCGGCCCCGGCTGGCGGTGCTGGTGGCCACGGTGCGCGCGCTCAAGCTGCACGGCGGCGCCGACCGCCGTGAGCTGGACGCCGAGGACCTGGCGGCGCTGCGCGCGGGCCTGCCAAACCTGGAAGCGCACGCGGAGAACATGGCCAAGTTCGGATTACCGGTGGTCGTGGCGGTCAATCGTTTCCCCAGCGACACGGACGCCGAGGTGGATGTGGTGATGAAGGCGGCCGCCGCGATGGGCGTGCCGGCGGCGGAGTCAACCGTGTTCGCCGACGGCGCCGCGGGCGGCGAGGAATTGGCGCGGCAGGTGCTGCGCGCGCTTGAGGCCGGCGGCGACAACTTCGCGCCGCTGTACGAGCCTGAAGCCACCCTGACCGAGAAGATCGAGACCGTCGCCCGCGAGGTCTACGGGGCGGACGGCGTGGACTACGCGGCGGGCGTGGAACGGCGGCTGCGGCGCATGGATCGCGGCGTGGCGCGCGGGTTCCCGGTCTGCATGGCGAAGACGCAGTACTCCCTGTCCGATAACGCGTCGCTCCGAGGTCGGCCCGAGGGCTTCCGCATCACGGTGCGCGACGTGCGGCTGTCGGCGGGCGCGGGGTTCGTGGTGCCGCTGACGGGCGACATCTTGACGATGCCGGGGCTGCCGCGGCGGCCGTTTGCGGTGGGCATGGACGTGACGCCGGACGGGACGATTTCGGGGCTGGCGTAGGCGTTTCCAGCCGCCGCCGACCGCCGCGCCATTCCTTCAATCGGATAGCGGATCCATATCCCGTGGCCCAATTCGGCGCGCGGCGACGAATTGAGGCATGGTAGGGCGCAAATGGGATCGGCCCGCGCAAGCGCGCGGCGGCTGACTGGGGAGCGCGCCGATGATCACCGAGGCCACCTACACCCGCGACGGGCGCACCGCGACGATCCGCGTCGAGCGCATCGACACCTGGGTCGAAGACACCGCGAGCATCGTGAACTTTCCGGGAATCCTCGAGCTGGACGGCCGGCTCATCCTGAGCTTCGCCCGCTCGCGCCACGGCGCCGAGCACTCCCACAAAGAGGACCCTGGGCGCAGCCTGGAGTCGTTCGACGATGGCGAGACCTGGCAACCCGCACCGAACGACGAACCACTCGTCACCTACGACCCTCTCAGCGGCCATAAGAATGATGGCTTCGGCGGTGGGTGCGGGCGACTCCGCGACGGCACGATCGTCCACATGAGCCACAGCACGGTGGTCCACCTCGACAACGGCTATGACCGCGCGAAGGGTCACATGCACGAGCAGTTCCAGCAGGACGATCCCACATTCCGCTTTCAGCGAGCTACGAGCGACGGTCAACTGCTCGAGCGGTTTCCGTTCAAGGTTGCCGGCATGCCGTGGGGTCGCCGGTCGTATCAGGTCTACTCGCCGATCCTCGAAATGGACGACGGCGATCTGCTGGCGGCGATGGAGTGGGTCGAGCTGCTGCCCGAGGAGCGGTGGCGTCGCGAGGCCCACGGCCGCGTGTGGAAATACCTCTTTGGCGTGTTCATCGTGCGCTCCGGCGACGGCGGCCGCACCTGGGACTACGTGACCCAGTTCGATCCCGGCGAAGTCAAGCCGGTCTATGGGATCAGCGACCGGCCGGTCGACGAGGGCTTCGACGAAGCCCACATGGCCACGCTGCCGAACGGCGACATCTTCTGCGTGATGCGCACCGGCTCCTATTCGCCCCTGTGGCAAACGCGGTCGCGCGACGGCGGTCGGACCTGGGACACGCCGGAGTCGATGGGGTGGCCCGGGGCCAAGCCGCAGCTGCAGGTCCTGCCGAACGGCGTGCTTGCGTGCGCCTCGGGACGCGGGTCCTACGGCCATCCCCAGGTGACGCACGTGATGATCAGCATCGACGGCACTGGGCATCAGTGGGAAGCGCCCTTCAACTTCCACACCGGTCCGGGCTGCTCCTACACGACCACCATGCAACGCGACGGCAAGCTGCACGTGATCTGCTCGGACTCGGATTTCACCCGCGACATGGGGACGCACGGGCTGCCCGTGCAGCGCATTCGCCGCGCCGTCATCGACATCTCGACCGACGCATGATCCGCCAGGCCCGCTACAGCGACGGGACCCGCAGCGCCACCGTCACGCTCGAGCGCATCGACACCTGGGTCGAAGACACCGAGAGCATCGTGAACTTTCCGGGAATCCTGGAGCTGGACGACCGGCTGGTGCTCTACCACGCGCGCTCGCGCCACGGCGCCGAGGACTCTCACAAAGAGGATCCCAATCGCATCCTGGAGTCCTATGACGACGGGGAGACCTGGCAGCCCAGACCGGACGACGACCCGCTCGTCACTTACGACCCCTTCAGCGGCCACAAGAATGACGACTTCGGCGTCGTCGGGTCCGGACGTCTTCGCGACGGCACGATCGTCCACATGAGCCACAACACGATGATGCACTTCGAGAACGGCTATGACCGCTCCCGGGGGCATATGCACGAGCAGTTCCAGCAGGACGACCCCACGTTCCGCTTTCAGCGGGCTTCGAGCGACGGCCAGCTGCTCGAGCGGTTTCCGTTCAAGGTTTCCGGCATGCCCTGGGGGCGCAGGGCATATCAGGTCTACTCGCCGATCCTCGAAATGGACGACGGCGATCTGCTGGCGGCGATGGAGTGGGTCAAGCTGCTCCCGGAGGATCGGTGGCGCCACGAGGCCCACGGGCGCATCTGGAAGTACCTCATCGGCACGTTCATCGTGCGCTCCGGCGACGGCGGTCGCACCTGGGACTACGTGACCCAGTTCGATCCCGACGAGGTCAAGCCGGTCTACGGCATCACCGACAGGCCCCCCGACGATGGCATCGACGAAGCCCACTTGGCCAAGCTGCCGAACGGCGACATCCTCTGTGTGATGCGCACCGGCGCCTATTCGCCCCTGTGGCAAGCGCGATCGCGCGACGGCGGTCGTACCTGGGACGCTCCCGAGTCCATGGGGTGGCCCGGGGTCAAGCCGCAGCTGGAGGTCCTGCCGAACGGCGTGCTCGCGTGCGCCTCGGGACGCGGGTCCTACGGCCACCCGCAGGTGACCCACGTGATGATCAGCATCGACGGCACCGGGCATCAGTGGGAACCGCCCTTCAACTTCCACACCGGTCCGGGCTGCTCCTACACCACGACCATGCAACGCGACGGCAAGCTGTACGTGATCTACTCGGACTCCGACTTCACGCGCGACATGGGAACGCACGGGCTGCCCGTGCAACGCATTCGCCGCGCCGTCATCGATATCTCGACCGACGCATGAGCACGGCTCGCCAAGTCCCACGCAGGGAGCACGCATGATCCGCCAAGCTCGCTACAACGACGGGACCCGCAGCGCCACCGTCACCCTGGAGCGCATCAACACCTGGGTCCAAGACACCGAGAGCATCGTGAACTTTCCGGGAGTCCTGGAGCTGAACGACCGGCTGGTGCTGTACCACGCGCGCTCGCGCCACGGCGCCGAGCACACCGCAACCGAGGACCCGAACCGCATCCTGGAGTCCTATGACGACGGCGAGACCTGGCAACCCGCCCCGGACGACTTTCCGCTCTCGTTTAAGGATCCGATGACGGGCCGCCAGATCGACGCATTCGGCGGGTCCATCGGCTATCTCCGCGACGGAACCATCGTGCACATCGGCCACAACACGCAGCTGCAGCACGACGTGGGCTACGACGGGTCCCGCATGCACGACCGGTTCCAGCAGGACGATCCCACCTTCCGCTTTCAGCGGGCGTCGGGCGACGGCCGGCTGATCGAAGAGATCAAGTTCAAAGTGCCCGGCATGTCGTGGGGGCGCAGGTCCTACCAGGTCTACTCGCCCATCGTTGAACTGGACGACGGCGATCTGCTGGCGGCCATGGAGTGGGTCAAGATGCTGCCGGAGGAGCGGTGGCGCCATGAGGCTCACGGCCGCATCTGGAAATACCTCTTCGGCGTCTTCATCGTGCGCTCCGGCGACGGCGGGCACACCTGGGAGTACGTGACCCAGTTCGATCCCGACGAGGTCAAGCCGGTCTACGGGATCAGCGATCGGACCGTCGACGAGGGCTTCGACGAAGCCCACCTGGCCAGGCTGCCCAACGGCGACATTCTCTGCATGCTCCGGACCGGCTCGTATTCGCCCCTGTGGCAAGCGCGGTCGCGGGACGGCGGTCGGACCTGGGACGCGCCCGAGTCGACCGGGTGGCAGGCGGTGAAGCCGCAATTGCAGGTGCTGCCGAACGGCGTGCTGGCGTGCTCCTCCGGGCGCGGGGCCTACGGCCATCCGCAGGTGACGCACGTGATGATCAGCATCGACGGCACCGGGCATCGCTGGGAAGCGCCCTTCTACTTCCACACCGGCCCCGGCTGCTCCTACACCACCACCATGCAGCGTGACGGCAAGCTGCACGTGATCTTTTCGGACTCCGACTTCACGCGCGACATGGGGACGCACGGGATTCCCGTGCAACGCATTCGCCGCGCCATCATCGACATCTCGACCGACGCCGCGTGAGCACCGCTCACTCAGCCCCAAGCAGGGAGAACCCATGATCAACCAGGCCATCTACAGCGACGGCGCCCGCACCGCCACCATCACCCTCGAGCGCATCGACACGTGGCTCGAAGAGGACCAAACGGTCATCAACTTCCCCGGCGTCGTCCCGCTCGACGGCGACCGGCTGTTCATGACGATTCACTGGTCGCGCCACGGTGACGAGGGCAAGTTTGGCGATCCCACCCGCGCTTACCTTTCCGATGACGCTGGCGAGACGTGGTCCCAAGCCCCGCGAGACTTCCCCATGGTCACCCGCGACCCCCGCACCGGTTGGATGACCGAGAACTGGGACTCGGGCGCGTGGGGATTCCTGCGCGACGGCTCGATCGCGCGCGTCGACCACAACACGCACAAGCAGCACACGCTGGGCCACGACCGCTCGCAGGGGCACATGCACGAGCGCTTCCAGCAGGAGGACCCGGAATTCCGCTGGCATCGCTACGCCCGCGACGGCTCGAAGCTGGAGCACTGGACGTTCAAGGTCCCCGAGTTGCCGCGCGAACGGGCGTCGTATCAGTGCTATTCC
This sequence comes from Chloroflexota bacterium, assembly GCA_026708035.1. NCBI lineage: Bacteria > Bacillati > Chloroflexota > Chloroflexota bacterium. Next base: position 114,047 of record JAPOVQ010000013.1, read on the forward strand.
CGCATCCTGGAGCTGGACGACGGCGACATCCTGGTGGCGCTGGAGTGGGTGGACCTGCTCTCCGAATCCGAACAGCACATCGATGGGAGCGGGCGGGTGCGCAAGTTCCGCTTCGGAACCTTCATCGTGCGTTCCAGCGACCGCGGGCGGACGTGGAAGTCCGTCGCGACGTTCGATCCGGCGGTGGTCAACCCGGTCTACGGCATATTCGACCGCGGGGTGGACGAGGGGCTGGATGAGGCCGATCTGGCGGTGCTGCCGAACGGCGACATCCTCTGCGTGATGCGTACCGACTCGTACGCGCCGATGTTCCAGGCGCGCTCAACCGACGGCGGCCACACCTGGAGCGAGCCGGAGTCGACCGGCTGGCAGGGCGTCAAGCCGCGGCTGGAAGTGCTGCCAAACGGCGTCCTGGCCTGCGCGGCGGGGCGCGGCGCCTACGGACAACCCCAGGTGACGCACGTGATGCTGAGCCTCGACGGCACGGGCAACCACTGGGAGGCGCCGTTCTACTTCCACACCGGCCCCGGCTGCTCCTACACCACCACCATGCAGCGCGACGGCAAGCTGCACGTGATGTTCTCCCACTCCGACTTCACCCGCGAAATGGGCACCCACGCCCTGCCAAATCAGAAGATCCGGCGAGCGGTGCTGGACGTGCAGCTGAGCGAGGGGTAGCCGGGAATCGGCCGGCTCGCTCTACGAGTCGGCTGGTGTCCGAGCGGCAGCGTCGAAATAGGTGGGGAAATACCGCGCGCAGTGCTCTCCCAGCCAATCGATGCTGAGCCGCATCCAGAGCTGCGGGTCGTAGTCGGGGAGGCAAGGCGGCTCCAGGCAGACTGGAATGGCGTCGGGGTCGGGCGCGCCCGCTTGCAGGATCGCGAAGATCTCGGCGATCTCGACGCTGCCGTGGCCCACGGGCGCGTGAAAGAACTTGGGCTCGCCGGTAGTGGTGATGGACTGCACGCGCATGTCGCGAAGGTGGGCCATGGCGAGATAGGGCGCCGCAAGCCGAGCCGCTTCGACCTGGTCTTCGACGACCGCCAGGCTGTTGGCGAAGTCGTAGTTGATCCGCAGCCAGGGCGACGCGACGCCTTGAACGACCGGCACGATCTCGCTGATCCGGTAGTCCATGTGGTTCTCGAAGGCCAGCACGATCCCCAGGTCGGCGGCGACGGGGACGAGGTCGCGCAAGTTCTCGATCATGCAGTCGATCTGGACGGCGATCGGCACCTCGCGGCTGAAGTGGCCGAAGCGCAATCCGCCGTTGGGCACCGGCTGGCCGGGCGGCCCCGGCGGATCGGCGTTGACGATCTCGGTGAGCCGGCAGCCGCCGGCGTGCAGAATCTCCAGGCTTCGAACGGCGGCCGCGCGGACGGGCGGCCACTCGTCACGAGGAACCGCCCACGCGCCGCTGACGGACCCGACCCACTCGAGGCCGTGCTCGGCCATGCGGCGGCCGGTGGGCGCGGCGGCCTCGGCGTCGGCGAACCAGCTACTGCCCATGTGCAGCGCCTCGAAGTTGTGCTCGACACAGCGGTCGATCCACCAGTCCACGTGGTCGTCGAGTCTCACCGGGCCGACCGTGGTGGTGCCGTAGGGGTACGCCATGCCGCGGAAGCCGAACTCGGGACGGTCGATGCGCAGGTCGGGATACGACACCCAGCGATACGCCGCCTGCGACCCGCCGAGCCTCATGACGCGGCCCCCCTAACTACGGCCGCTAAACCCACCCGTGCTCGGGGTGAATGGGCGTGCCGCTGGTTTGGTGGGTCCACTCGGTACCGCCCTCGAGCAGGACTTCCCGGCCCGTGATGGCCGACTGCTCGGCGGCGAACAGGATCTCCATGATGTGCCGCGCATACGGCCCGTGCGTCGGCGGCTCGATGTCGCGCGCGATGCTATCGGCAAAGTCCCGCCACTCGTTGGTGAACTCGGCGGGCGGACGCGTGAATGGCACGTCTTCCCATACGTCGTCCTTGCCGACGCGCACGTATTCCTCGTAGTGGTGGCTGAACTTCAGGGTGCCGTTGGCGCAGATGACGTGGCCAGAATAGTCTGACGCGCCGTCGGCGAATCCCACGGCGACGGCGACGCCCGCGCGGCCGTTCTTGTAGCGCACGAAAATCACATCCGAGTCGTCGCTGGCCTGGTAGTGCGCGTGGGTGCCGATGGCCGCGGACACGGACACGGCCTGAGAGCCCATGAGCCAGGTCAATCGGTCGACGACGTGCACGCCGTTGGCCAGCAACATGCCGCCGCCGTGAAAGCGGCTGCGGTACTGGGGGCGGCGGCCCTCGTAGGTCCAATTCTTGGACATGTAGCAGACGGCGGTGATCACCGGTCCGAGCTGCCCCGAATCGAGAATCGACTTGGCGGCGATGCTCGTCGGATAAAAGTGCTGCGAGAGCCCGACCATGAGCTTGCGGTTGTTGGCGTCGGCGGCGGCGATCATGGCGTCGCACTGGTCCAGGCTGAGGGCCATGGGCTTCTCGACCAGCACGTGCTTGCCCGCGTTGAGCGCGTCGATGGTGAGGCGGTGGTGCAGCTGATGCCCGAGCACGACGGCCACGGCGTCGACGTCGTCGTCCTGGAGCAACTCGGTGTGTGAAACGTAGCCCCGGGGGATGTCGTACTCGCGCATGTAGCGCTGCCGAGGTTCTTCCAGCAGGTCGGCCACGGCAATGACCCGCACGTCGTCCAGCGTGGCGATGGCCTCGCAGTGCGTCCGCGCTATCCCTCCAAGGCCGATGATTCCGACGTTCAGCATGGGGCCACCATCCCTAACCGCCCGGCCAACCTGCCGGACGGTTCAAGGATGCCCTCTCGCCTACTCCTCATACCAGCCGGATCCGATGGATGCCTACTCGAGCCTCACGTATTGACCTTGGGCCCAGTTGCCATCCACGAGCTCGTACCAACGGACGCCGTCGATGTCCTGGTAGACACCCGTCAGGTACAGCTGCTCCCCGGCCCGCGGAACGTACTGCACGCCCTCGTTGGGCTGGTCGCGAATTTTCACCCGTCGCTTGGAACTACCACCGCCGCAAGCTGGTCCTCGCCGGAGACGGGAAGCTGGTCCTCGCCTGAGACGAACTCATACCACCCCGACCCGAAGAGGAGACCGTCGTGCCGCAGGACCCAGGAGTGCTTGACCTGGGGCTGCCCGTTTGCGGGGTTCGCGAATACGTAGCTCACCCAGATACCGTCCTCGTCGGCCTGGAGCATCTCGAGACCGAACACACGCCCCGTGATGTCCGTTCCCAGCGGACCCTTCAAGTCGTCGCCGAGCAGACTCGGGTCGGGATGCGTGAGCAGGCGGTCGGCTTCGTCGAAAATGAAGACGTACCACTGGCCCTCGAGACTCTCGGGCGTGTTGTAGTGCGCCACGGTGGCGTCCAGTCCCTCCGCGTCGTAGCGGCTGAGGGCCCGGGCCACGAATGCCTGGGTGAACGTCGCTGGGTCGTCCTCCCGCGAAATGGGTTCGTACCAGCCCGAGGCGAATGACAAACCGTCGTGCTTGATGACCCAGGTGTGCTTGCGCTCGGGCTCGCCGGTGACCGGGTTGACGAACACGTAGTCCACCCAGCGCCCGTTCTCGTCGGCCGCCACCACTTCCAGTCCGTAGGGCTTGCCGGTGATGTCCGACCGGACGGCGGGCGTGGTGCCCACGAAGTCCGGGCGCGCGGGATTGGCCAGGACGTAGCCGTCTTCGTCCAACAGGAACACGTACCACGGCCCGTCGATGCTCTCTGTGGACTGGTGATAGGCGATGGACGCCTCGCGTCCCTCGGCCGCATAGCGGCTGATGGCCGAGGCCACCGCGGCCTGCGTGTAGGTCGCCGGATCGTCCGCGCGCGAGATTGGCTCGTACCAGCCCGAGGCGAAGGACAGGCCGTCGTGCTTGATGACCCAGGTATGTTTGCGCTCGGGCACGCCGGTCGCCGGGTTTATGAACACGTAGTCCACCCAGCGCCCGTTCTCGTCCGCCGCCACTACTTCCAGCCCGTAGGGCTTGCCGGTGATATCCGACCGGACGGCTGGCGTGGTGCCCACGAAGTCCGGGCGAGCGGGATTGGCTATCACAAAGCCGTTTTCGTCCAGCAGGAACACGTACCACGGGCCGTCGATGCTTTCCTTCGACAGGTGGTAGGCGATAGAGGCGTCACGCCCCTCGGCGTCGTAGCGATCGATCGCTTCCTGCACCACGCGCTGGGTGTAGCCGGCCGGATCGGCCACGCGCGCGACGGCGTCGTCGACCATCTCCTGGGCTTCCTCGCGCGTGACCCCCGTAGTCCCGGCGATTGCGATGATGAGTGCGACGATCGCGAGGATGCCGGCAACCGTCGCCAGGATCGAATCTCCGTTGGCCCTTGTGCGTTCCCAGATTTCCTGCATCGCCCGTTCCTCACGCATTTGCCGGTCGCCGTCGACCGGAAGCCGAGTCATGCGCCTATCTTGCCACCGGATGTCAACCGGTCGACGGGTTGGGTAGTGCCTCACTTTGACTTTCTCGCGCCTTGTCCAAAATTTCTGGACAGGCTATGGTCCGAGGGTATCCGGTTAACGCGATGGCGAAGGTGATCGTCATGGCTAAGCAGAAGGCACACACTGGCCCGCTCGACTTCAGCGAGACGGCCCACGGCATGATGCAGCGCATCATCGCCAAGGCCGACCCTGACGCCGACGTGGACGCCGACGAAGACCCCGCGCCCGAGTCGCCGCACGTGGACGCCGGGCGCAAGGGCGGCCAGGCGCGGGCCGCCTCACTGAGCGCCTCGGAGCGGTCCGCCATCGCGGCCAAGGGCGGGGAGGCTCGCTGGGCCGCCAGTTCGGAGTAGGCCGCCGTGCAGCCGTCCGCCAATGCCCTGTACTACGGCGACTGCCTCGACTGGATGGGCCAGTGGGACGACCAGACCGTTGACCTGATCTACCTGGACCCGCCCTTCAACTCCAATGCCGACTACAACATGCTGTACTCGGATAGCATCGAGGGGGGGGGCGCAGTACCGCGCGTTCGTTGACACGTGGAAGTGGGATACAGCAGCCGCCGATCGATCTGAGGCGTACCGCCGCGCCATAGCACGACCCGCGCACAACGTCTTGGATGGCCTGGAGCGGATCCTCGGCCCGTCGGGAATGCTGGCCTATTTGTCGTACATGGCCGAGCGCCTTGAACATTGCCGCCGATTGTTGAAGCCCACTGGCAGTCTCTACTTGCACTGTGACCCGACGGCTTCGCACTATCTCAAGATCGTTTTAGATGGCATATTCGGTGCCAACGGATACACCAACGAACTCAGTTGGAAGCGCACAACAACGAAAGGGGATTATCGGCAAGGCGCTCGCAATTGGCCGCGCGTTCGAGATGTGGTCTTACACTACGTACGCAACCCAAATGCTCAAGCAGTATTTAACCAACCATTCGGCCAATATGCTGATCGATATATCAAAAGCCATTACAGCCGTGTTGAGACGGGCAGTGGGCGGCGCTACCGACTCGATAACTTGACGGCACCCGGAGCCGGGGCGCGAGGCCATCCAAAGTACGAATTTATGGGTGTCACTCGATACTGGCGATACAGCGAAGAGAAAATGAAAGGCCTGCTCGACGCTGGCCGGGTCGTACAGACTGCCCCTGGTCGTGTTCCGTCCTACAAGCGATATCTTGACGAAATGCCAGGCGTCGCCATCGGCGATGCATGGGAGGACATCGCGCCGCTCAATTCGCAGGCTAAGGAGCGGCTTGGTTATCCAACACAGAAGCCCGTCGCCCTGCTCGAACGGATTATTGAGGCATCCAGTAACCCTGGCGACGTGGTGTTGGACCCCTTTTGTGGTTGCGGGACGACCATCGCGGCGGCCCGGAACCTTGACCGGCAGTGGATCGGTGTCGATATCGACGCCTTTGCCATCGACATAATCCGCGAACGTCTCGAAGACCCCGGCATCCCAGCGCACGGCATCCCCTACGATCTGGCGGGCGCCTCGAAGTTGGCGACCGAGCGACCATTTGCGTTTGAGACCTGGGCGGTGCGGCGGCTCAGTGGATTCGTGCCGAACACCAAGCAGGTCGCCGATGGTGGCGTCGATGGCCGGGGGACAGTTTGGGAGCAACCCGACGATGATGTCACCAAGCTGGCGCTCGCCCAGGTGAAGGGCGGAGCGTTCAGCAGTGATAGCCTCCGAGGTTTTGGCCGCGTCATTAATCGAAACCGCGCCGCACTCGGGTGCTATCTCACGCTTGAACCAGTGGACACGCCGTCGGCCCGAGTTGAGGCGTCCGATATGGGTAGCGTGTGCATAGATGGTGTGACGTACCCGCGGCTCCAACGCTGGTCCATGGCGGAGTATTTCGAGAACCGTCCGCCGCTCCTTCCGCTGATGGCGGACCCCTACACCGGCAAGCCATTACAGCCCCGTTTGATTTGACACTGCCTCCAGTCTAAATCATAATATAGGCGTTAGCTTAGCCATTAGGGATAGGGCATGCGCCGCCTCAGCCGCGAGCAACGGGCACAGATTCTGGCCCTCCAAGTCGAGGGCAACTCCCTGCGAGCCACGTCACGCCTCACGGGCCGCTCGCTGAACACCGTCACCCGTCTCGTCGTTGAGGCCGGGCAAGCGTGCGCCGCCGCTCACGGGGCGCTGGTGCGCGACCTACGCTCGCAGCGCGTCCAGTGCGACGAGCTGTGGGCGTTCGTGGCCATGAAGGCCCGCAACGTGCCGCAGGAGCGGCGCGGCGAGTTTGGCGTCGGCGACGTGTGGACGTTCACGGCGCTGGACGCGGACTCGAAGCTGATCGTGACGTGGCTGATCGGCAAGCGCGACACGGCGACGGCGCGGCACTTCCTGATGGACGTGGGCCGCCGGATCGCGGGCCGGTTCCAACTCACGACGGACGGCGCGAACTTCTACCGCGAGGCCGCCGCCGAGGCATTCGGCGCGGCCATCGACTACGCGCAACTCCAGAAGCTCTACGGGCAAGCGCCCGAGGCCGAGCGGCGCTACAGCCCGCCGGTGTGCGTCGGCACGCGAGCCGAGATCGTCCAGGGCGTCCCGAACATGGAGCATGTCAGCACGTCGCACGTGGAGCGCCACAACCTCACCGTGCGGATGGGTTCGCGCCGCTACACGCGCCTCACGAACGCCTTCTCCAAGAAGGTCTACAACCACTCATGCGCGTCGGCCCTGCTGATGTTCCACTACAACTACGTGCGCCCGCACACGACGCTCACGAAGCGCGCGAACGGCAAGCCGACCACGCCAGCGATGGCGTCGGGACTGGCAACGCGCCCGTGGACCATGGCGGACCTGGTGGAGCTGGTCGAGGAGCGCGAGGACACGGCGGCCGACGTGGCGAAGCGGCGCAAAGACCGCCGCAAGTCAAAGTGAGGCACTACCACGGGTTGAAGGTCGCGAATCTTGGTTACGAGGTGGGCATCCCGACCCACCTCGACCGCGGGCGCTGCACTCCCGCTTAAGCGTCTACGCCCAGCGGTGCTCGTCGGCGGGGGCTTCGACCACTCCCAGCGCCTGCAACATGCGGTCCACCAGCGCGTCCACGATTTCGCTGACCTTCGACGGTCGCAGGTAAAACGCCGGCTCCGGGGGCAGAACCGTGGCGCCGGCCTCGGCGAGCGTGAGCAGGTTGCGCAAGTGGATGATGGAGAGCGGCGTCTCCCGCGGCACGACGACCAGGCGGCGCTTCTCCTTGAGCGTCACGTCGGCGGCGCGATGGAGCAGGTTGGTGCCCGCGCCGCTGGCCAGCGCGCCAAGCGTGGCCATGCTGCACGGAACGATCAGCATGCCGCGCACCGGGTAGCTGCCGCTCGAGATCGGCGCCGCGACGTCCTGCGGTCGGTGGACGGTCAGGTCGCCATGGGACGCCCAGCGGGCCGTGGCGTCGCGAAAGCGCTCTTGCATCTCGTGGTGCCACATCAGCTCGCCGTAGTCACTGCACACCACGTCGAGCCGCTCGCCACGATCCAACAGGGCCTTGGCCGCCGCGTCGGCCAGCACCGCGCCCGTCGCCCCCGAAATCCCCAGGATCAGACTGGGGCGCGGCCCTCCGTGGTCAGGCAACCCACACGCCGGCAATGGTGAACACCAGCGCGGTGATCGCCACGTAGCCGTTCATGTTGAAAAAGGCCAGGTTGAGCCGCGACAGGTCGTTGCGCAGCAGCGCGTGTTCATAGATGAGCAGCGCGCCGATCAGGCCAACGCCGACCCAATAGGGCCATGACAGCGGGGCGATCAGACCCAACACGATCAGCGTTACCACCGTCATCGCGTGCGATCCCCGTGCGATCTGCAGCGCGCGACGCGTGCCAAATCGCGCCGGAACTGAATGCAGCCCGCGCTTACGGTCGAATCCCAAATCCTGGAGGGAATAGAGCACGTCGAACCCCGCAATCCAGAACATCACCACCAGCGCCAAGACGATGGCCTCCGCGCCGATGTCGCCGCGCACGGCGATCCAGCCGCCCACGGGCGCGATGCCGTCGGCGAGTCCCAAGATCCAATGGCTCAACCATGTGAACCGCTTGGTGAAGGAGTAGAGCGTGACGGTGACCATGGCCACCGGCGCCAGCGCCAGCGCCAGCAGGTTGAGCTGCCACGCAGCGATGTGCAGCAGGGCAAAGCCCGCCGACGCTAGCCCCAGCATCTCCACGCGCGACATCCGGCCCGCGGGCAGGGCGCGTTCGGCCGTGCGCGGGTTGGCCGCGTCGATTCGTGCGTCGATCAGCCGGTTGGCCGCCATGGCGCCCGTGCGCGCGCCGGCCATCGCCACGGTGATCCACAGGAAGGTGCGCCACCCGGGCCAGCCGTCCTGCGCCAGCACCATCCCCAGAAAGGCAAACGGCAACGCGAAGATCGTGTGCTCGAACTTGATCGCGTCGAGATACAAGCGCAGACGCATAGCGGCGGCGGCCGGGTTCATTCGCGGCTCGTGCGGTCGGGTGGAGCTACCCAGAGCCTAGCGCGTCGCGCGGCGGCGCACATCCCAGTTTTCTTCCTAGATGCCATAGCTGGTCCACCGTTCGTCGACCCGGCGTACGACGTCCTCGTCCATCACGATGTCCGGCGGCCACTCCCGTGGAAAGCCTTCCTCGGGCAGCTTGCGCGTGGCGTCGATGCCGAGCTTGCCGCCCACATTCGCGTGCGTGGTGGCGAACTCCAGCGCATCCATCACTCCCTGGGCGTGCTCCGTGTCGCGGCCGGGGTCGGTGTTCGCCCCGACGCGCCATAGAACCTCGCTCAAATCATGCACGTCCACGTCGGCGTCCACCACGATCACGTATTTGGTGAACATGAGCTGACCGGTGCCCCAGATGGCGTGCATGACCTTGCGCGCCTGCCCCGGATAGCGTTTGCGAATCGATACGATCGCGAAGTTGTGAAACACGCCGTGGACGGGCAGGTTCATGTCCACGATTTCGGGGATGACGAGGCGCACCAGCGGCAAAAAGAGTCGCTCGGTGGCCTTGCCGATCCAGCCGTCCTCCATCGGCGGCCGCCCAACGATGGTGGAGACGTAGACTGGATCGCGCCGCCGCGTGACCGCCGTCAGATGAAACACCGGATAGGGCTCCGCGAGCGAGTAGTAGCCGACGTGGTCCCCGAACGGCCCTTCCATCCGCGACTCCGCGGGGTCGACGTATCCCTCGAGCACGATTTCGGCGCGGGCTGGGACCAGGATGTCCACCGTCTGCGCCGGCACCATCTCAACCGATGAGCCCCGCAGGAATCCGGCAAACACCAGCTCGTCCACGTCCGGCGGCAAGGGCGCCGTGGCGGAGTACAAGAGCACCGGGTCGGCGCCGATGGCGATGGCCACTTCCATGCGGGTGCTCGCCTCGCCGCTGCGCCGCCAGTGCTCCGCCCCGCCCTTGTGCAGTTGCCAGTGCATGCCCAGCGTCTGCGAGTCGAAGACCTGCAAGCGGTACATGCCCATGTTGCGCTTGCCGCTGGCCGGATCGTGGGTGAACACCAGCGGCATGGTGATGTAGGGGCCGCCGTCCTCCGGCCAGCAAGTCGGAATGGGCAGGCCGTCCAGCGTGGGAGCGGACGTCTCGACGACGTCCTGCACCGGACCGGCGCGCACCGTGCGCGGGCCGATGCGGCCGATGTGCACGATCTCGCCAAGGGTCCGCAGCTTGCCCCAGATGCCGGCGGGCGGCGGGCTCATGGCGAGGTTCAGCAGGTGCTCGATGCGGGTTTCCAATTCGGACCAGTCGTCCATGCCCAGGGCCCAGGCCATCCGCTGCTGAGTGCCAAGCAGGTTGATCGCCAGCGGCACGTCTGAGCCCTTCACATTCTCGAAGAGCAGCGCCGGTCCGTCCGCCTTCATGACCCGGTCGGCAATCTCGGTAATCTCGAGATGGGGGTCCACTTCGACCTGGATCCGGCGCAGTTGCCCCTGCTGCTCGATGTGGTCGATGAAGGCGCGCAGGTCTTGGAATGCCATTGGTTGCTACATCCCGACCAACGCGGGCAGCGGCAGGTCGTACAGCGACTCGATGACGTGGTCCGGCCGTTGGTCGGCGGGTGCGGCGGCGGCCTCGGTGGCCGACGTGGTGCCGGTGAGGACCAGCACCGACTCGGCGCCGACGGCGCGGGCCCCGGCGATGTCCGCGGTCAACATGTCGCCCAGCACCACCAGGTCGGCGGCATCCACCCCGGCGCGTTCCATGATGACCCGAAACATGTGGGCCGAGGGCTTGCCCACGATGACCGGCGGCCGCCCGGTCACGGCCGCGACGGCGGCCGTCATCGCGCCGGCGCCCGGTATGGGGCCGCTGGGTGTGGGGTATTGCGGGTCGGTGTTCACGGCCAGGTACTCGGCGCCGTCCAGCATGATGGCGCGGGTCGCGCGCCGCAGCCTGTCGTAGGTCAGTCCAAAGTCCACGCCGACCACGACGACCTCCGGAACGTCGTCGCCGTCCCACGTCGCCATCTCGTAGCCGGCGTCCGCAATCTGTGTTGCTAGGCTCTCGCCGCCCAGCACGAGCACCCGGCACGGCGCTGGGTGGTGCGCGCGCAGGTAGGACACGGTGGCGACCACCGCCGACACGATGCTCTCGGGACCCGCGTCGATGCCCAGGCCTTGCAGCTTGGCCGCCAGCTCCACCGGGTTCTGGCGCGAGTTGTTGGTGATGAAGAGCGTCGGGAGACCCAGGTGCTGCACCGCGGCCACGGCTTCGGCCGCGCCTGGAATCAGCTCGGGGCCGCGATAGACCACGCCGTCCATGTCGAAAGCGAAGGCGCGCCTCCGGATCGGAACGAGCGCCGGCTCGCAGTCGTGCCGGTGCGGCGCAGCCGATGGCATCAGTCCGAGTAGAGGCCGTTCACGACCATCTCGCGCCGCCAGGAACCCTGCAAGACATCGACGATGTTCTGCGCGGCCATGTCGGCCATGCGCGACACGCAGTCGGTGGAGATGCCCGCCACGTGGGGTGTGGCAATCACGTTCGGCAACTGGGCCAGCCCATGGTCCGACGGCGGCTCTTGCGCGCGCACGTCCAGCGCGGCGCCCGCGATGACGCCCTGTGTCAACGCCGCGTAGAGCGCGTCTTCGTCCACCAGACCTCCGCGGGCGGTGTTCACGAGATAGGCGGTGGACTTCATCAGTCCCAGCCGTCGCTCGTTCACGAGGTTGACGGTGTCCGGCGTCGTATTCACGTGCAGGGTCACGTAGTCCGAACGTTGGAATAGATCGTCGACCTCCACCAGCTCGATGCCGTATTGCTCCACGAACTCCTGGTCGGGATAGGGCTCGGCGGCGAGGAGCACTGGATCGAACCCGGCCAGGCGCCGCACCACGCTCTTGCCGATGCGGCCCAGGCCCACCACGCCAATGGTCTTGTCGCGGATTTCGTTCATCAGGCCGCGCGACCAGTCGCCCTCGGCGGTATTCGTGACGTAGGCATATAGCTCGCGCGCCAGGGCCAGGATCATCGCCACGGCCGACTCGGCGACCGTGGTGTCGTTGGAGCCCGCGGCGATCATGGCCACCACGTCGTGGTCGGCCGCCGCGGCGGTGTCGATGGCGTCGTAGCCCACCCCCACGCGCGAGACTACGCGCAGCTCGGGCGCGCTCTCGAAGACTGCTCGGGTATACGACTCGCTGCTTGCCACCGTGGCCGTGATTCCCTGCAGCAGATCCTTGAGCTGCTCCTCGGTGGGATACATCTGCTCCTGCGGAACCTGGGCGATGACCACCTCATGGCCGGCCTGCTCCAGCAGGTCGCGCCAGGTGGTGTCGAGGGACTTTACAGCGAGCCGAGAGGTCACGAGGACGCGAGCCACAGGGTGCTCCTAACGCAATGGCGTGTGAGCGGTCATTCTAACGGCGCAAGCGATGAGCGGCCTTTGCGAAATGCTTCCAGTGGAGATTGGAGAGCCGGTCCGGTCACCTCTCCCATGATGGGAGAGGGTCAGGGTGAGGGTGATCCGCGGCTTGGGCGAGGGATGTCGACCGCGTATGCAAGGGTCTCCGAAGGCGGGTATTCATCCGGCCCACGTCGCCGAAGTGCGGGGCAGCTACCGGCCGAACTCCGCGGGCCGGTCCACGATGGCGAAGCTGATCTCGCCCTCGGCGACCAGCGCATCGCCAATCGTCGCCCGTCCGCGACCGCGCCCGAAGTTGGCGCGCACCCGCAGCAGCTCCGTCTCCAACCGCACCTGGTCGCCGGGACGCGCCGGCGTGCGGAACTTCCACTTGTCCAGCCCGGTGAGCATGGCGATCTTGTCGCAATTCTCCGGCAGCCCCAGCGCCGCCACCCCGCCCACCTGGGCCAGCGCTTCGACGATGATCACGCCCGGCATCACCGGAAACCCGGGAAAGTGGCCCCGCAACACGTTGGCCTGCAGCGACCCGACGTCGTCGATGTACCCCACCGCGCGCCGCCCGTACTCGATCTCCACGATGCGGTCCACGAAGAGAAACGGCTCCCGATGGGGGATGACCGCCTCGATGGCGGCGCGGTCCAGCGGCGGCTCCGTCATGCACGGCATCTCGGGGACTCGGCCGGCGGCATTGTGGCATGTCTTGGGTCACCGCATGGCCGTGCCGAAAGAGCTGCTGCCGCCAACGACATTCCGCGTTCCACAATTCACTATCATGGCTTGATGTCGGCCAAACTATCAGCGTGTCACCTCAAACACCGAGTGTCGTGAAGTCCCCCTACATATACTCGCGTCAGCGGCGACTACTCGGACTAGTCGGCGCTCTCGACGGAATGGTCGAGAATCTCGACTTTCAAAAGCTGCTGTTTCTGCACTGTAAAGAAATAGAGTCTCTCGGCGAGGCTGGTCAAGCCGCAGATCTATACGAATTCGTGCCCTATCGCTACGGAGCTTTTTCTTTCACGTGCTATTCCGATCGCCGTCGGCTCGTCGATCGAGGATTGCTCGCGAACGACGATCAGCATTGGGTCCTTACGGAGACGGGTGAGACAATCGCGCACGAAGCTTGCGACGTGGAGATGAGGCGATTTGCGATCCGTCATAGGGGACTACGCGGCGACGCGCTCATTGCGGAGACGTATCGCCGCTATCCCTACTTCGCAATCCGCAGCGAGATTGCCGAACGCGTGCTGCAGAATGACCAGGGTGCGCTCCGTAAGATCGCGGCGGCTTGCCCCCCACGCCGCTCCGCCAGGATTCTTACTATTGGGTACGAGAGGCGAACGTTGGAAAGCTATCTAAGCAAGCTGATTCAGTCGAGCGTAACGATACTGTGCGACGTTCGGCGAAACGCCATCAGTCGCAAGTACGGGTTTTCGAAGACCACGCTTGCCAACGCGTGCGATGGAGTAGGCATTCGCTACGAGCACTTCCCCGAGCTCGGCATTGAGTCGCAGCGGCGGCAGGGACTAAAGACTCAGGCGGATGTTGACGGCCTCTTTAGGTGCTACCGCCGAGACACTCTTCCGATGCAGGGCCACGCACTCAACCGAATTCATTCGTGGCTGCGCTCTGGCCAGTCAGTCGCACTCACCTGCTATGAACGTGAGGCTTCGCAGTGTCACCGCCACTGTGTCGCCGATGCTCTCGGGCGGCGGAGTGATCCAACGAATGTGAGCCAGCAGCCCGTGGGGACCTTGGATTCTGAGGAAACCTACATCGTGCGACACCTATGACGACTGCCGACAAAGCACGAATCCTAATCACGGTGAAGACTTATCCAACGCTGTCAACTAAATACGGCGAGACTGTATGTACGGCTGGTGTCAAGGAGGATGGAACTTGGGTTCGAATCTACCCGGTGCCATTTCGCCGTCTCGATCAGACTGAGCAGTATCGAAAGTTTGACTGGATTGATTGTCGGCTAGTGCGGCGAGACGCCGACCGTCGACCGGAGTCACACATACCCATGGATCTTCGTGAATTCACGCCGGTTGGACACGTTGGAACAGCGAACAAATGGGGCGAGCGTCGCCGTATCCTACTCGAGAGCGCGCGAGTCTACGATAAGCTTGACGAGCTCATCGACCGTGCTAAGGAAAATGCGGTGTCGCTCGCAGTCTTTAGGCCCACGAGGGTTACTGGATTCATTTGGGAGAGCGAGGATCGAGAATGGAATCCCAATAGACTCCAAAAGATGCGCGACTTACACAGCCAACTCGACATGTTTGAGAACGACAGCTGGCGTCGGACGTTTGAGTTGATCCCGAAATTGCCGTACAGCTTCTCGTATCAATTTGAGGACGCGAACAATCGACGCAGCGAACTTCAAGTGCTTGACTGGGAAGTCGGTGCGCTCTATTGGAATTGCCTAAGGTCGGCAAATGGCAATGAATCCGACGCGCTGGAAATGGTGCGGAACAAGTATCTCGATGAATTCTTAAATCGAGACCTACACTTCTTTCTTGGGACGACTCAGCAGTTTCACCAGTGGGCGCCAAATCCCTGGGTCATTGTCGGAGTTTTTCCGATTCCTTTTGACGCCCAGGTTCGCCTCCTTTAGCGAGACCAGTAAGGGGCCAGTCTGAGCGGATCATCCGTACCCTGAAGTCGATCGCCTGCCTGTGTTCGCCGTTGAGATGCGAGATGACTCCGGAGGAAAGGACGACGGTCGCGCTGCTTTGCGCCTTAGCAGCGGAGTCGTGGGAGTGATTACACCTGAAAACCGAGCTCCGCGGCCGCTGCCTGCTGTCGCTCGTCGCGCGTGACGAAGGCGATCTGGCCGGGCTCGGGCGCGGCGTAAAGGGCCATCGCGACGTGCCATAGGTCGGCGCCGCGCAAGTGGCCGGACTCGAGAACGGCCGCCATCTCGGGCGCCAGGGGCCGGTCCGGCAGCACCCAATCGATGCCGGCGACCAGTTTGGGCGCGAAGTCGAGGCGCTCGCGTGCAAACACGGCGCGCAACTCGGCCTCTAGGAGATTCGAGGCGAGCAGGCGCGAGCACTCATCGAGACGCCCGGCAATCGCCGTCCCGGACCGATCATCGAAGGCGACGGCGACCAGCGCGGATGTGTCGACGTAGGCGACGCTCACTCGTTGCGCTCGGTGAGAAATCGCTCCACGGCGCCGTCGCGGCGGGCCACCACTTGCAGCGGGCGACGCGCCAGGCTTGAGCGAACCAGGACCCCACGCCGCTCCAGGTCCTCCAGCCGTTCTTCGATCGTGGCCGGTTCCGGCTGGAGCGGCCGGATCTCGGCTACCGGCTCGCCGCGATAGGACACCGTGACGGTCTTCCCCTCGCGCACCTGCCGCATGACTTCGGCGAAGCGCGCCTTGGCTTCATAGGTCGAATAGGTAATGCCCATGCGCGGGAGTATAACTAGTCAGACTAGTCAATTCCAATCGCGGCCCTGGATGCGTGAGGATCCTGCCGTTGTCGTCACAGCCGCCGCCCTCCGCGTCGGTGTTCCCGCGATTGGCGCTATACGCATCACTCAACTGCTGTCGGAGTAGTCCGTATGGTAGAAACGGCCTCCATGCTTCTACCCTAAGGACCCCGATGAGCCTCAACATCAAAAACGAAGAGACCTGCCGCTTGGCGCGGGAGTTGGCGAAGCTGACGGGCGAGACCATGACCGGCGCGATTACGGTTGCGCTGGAGGAGCGTCTGCGCCGCGAACAAAGCGCGCGCCAAGCGGACACCGTGGCCCGAGATCTGCAAGCCATCGGCGAGCGCTGCGCCAGCCTGCTCGGCGACGGCCCATCCGCTGTCGACCACGGCGACCTGCTCTACGACGAGCGGGGCCTGCCGAAGTGATCGTCGATACCTCGGCAGTCCTGGCGGTCCTGTTCGCCGAACCTGATGCGGCACGCTACGCAAGGGCCATGGGGCGCGCCTCGACCTGCCGTATGTCGGCCGCTGGTTTTCTGGAAGCGGCTATCGTGGCCGAAAGCCGCGGCGGGTCGGCGGCCGCGCATGCGCTCGATGTCTTCATGGAACGAGCAGGTATGGAACTGGTCCCGGTCAGTCCCGACTAGGCGCGGGCAGCGCGCGCGGCGTGGCGGCGGTTCGGTCGGGGCAACCACCCGGCCGGACTGAACTTCGGCGACTGCTTCAGCTATGCCCTGGCGGAGACTGCGCGCGAGCCATTGCTGTTCAAGGGCGAAGACTTCGCGCTAACCGACGTCGAGGCGGCCTGACCACTCGCGGCCTCGAACGAGCCGCCGGCATTCCGGGCTTGGCCTGAGGTCCTGTCGCACCTGAAGTCACCGCGCTGCCCATGTCCAACATCCGTCACCATCCGCCCGATCATGTTGTGTGAAATTGTCAGATGCCGTATAACGAAACAGGCACGGCGACCTAGCCGTTTGCACACTCCCCGCGCGCGACCACGCGATAGCTACGCGCCGGGGCACCAAAGGAGAGACCTGCGGGTATGAGCACGCGAAGCCACAGCAACGGAAAAACGGACCTCGTCATCCACCGGGTATTGATCGGGTCCCATCAGGTTTCCGAGTACCTCAACTCGGCCTGCGAGCGGGCGGGTGTATCGCTGCCGCTGGCGCGTGCATTGCAGTTTCTGGCCGAGGCCGAAGGCCCGGTCACGCCCACGGAGCTTTCGCGCGAGCTCGGACGCAGCCCGGCGGCCACCTCCGAACTGGTGAAGCGGCTTGTCAACAGCGAGCAGATCACCGCGGACATCGACCCCAACGACCGCCGCTCGTTTCAGCTGGCGCTCACCAGCCGCGGCCACTCCAAGTGGCAGGGCGTGCGCGCGGAGCTTGAGGCCGCGGAGGCATTCATTACCCGCCGCTACGGCAAGCGACAGTTGACCGATCTTGCCGGCGCCATCGACGACTTGGCCGCGGCGCTCAACGGAGCCGCTTCAGGCTAGGGGCGCAGATAGCCGCCGAGCTTGTCGGCGAATTCCTCGGCGGCGGCGGTGTAGCTCTCAAACGGATTGGGTAGCTCGCAGAGCTTTCCGCGCACCCCGATGCCGGTCCAGTCGATCAGGTAGGGAATGACATCCCAGCCGCCGTAGGCGTCGAGCTCGTGCCAGTCCTCGATGTACTGGTAGACGAGGAAGAGCTGGTCGTTCCAGTTCGTCAGCGCGCCGAGGTTGCGGTGGACGTCTTTCCAGTCGATCAGCGAGTCGGCCTGCGCTTCCACCAGCGCCCGCACGATGCGGCCGCGGGCGCGCGCCCGCGTGCCGGATGGCACCGCGAGCGGATTCACGTCCCCCTGCGTGCGCCGTGGCGCCACGCCGCGGCGCTGCAGCTCGGCAAAGAGGCTCACCGTGGGATCGATGTGGTGGTAGGCCAGGTCCACCTTCACCAGGTCGGGATCGCCCCAACCGTCGGGCGAGTCGTCGGCGAAGCGGCGCAGCTGCTCGAGCTTGGTCACCCAGTCGACCTTGCCCACCAGCACCGTCGGGTCGCCTTCTAGACCATCCAGACACTCGGACCACGCGTCGAGCGTCCAGTCGGTGTCGCTGTCGCGTCCGCGGAAGGCGCGGTCGGCGGCATCGTGATATATGCGCTGAACGTCGAGGGCCGACAGGCTTTGGCCGTCCGCCAGTTCGACCGACCAGGGGCCGGCCGGATTGCTTGAAATCTCCTTGAGCGTCTGTACCGGCGCGTGCAGCACAAGGTCCGGATTCCAGCCACTTTCCAGGAGCTGCGCCACCAGCGCCGTTGAGCCGATCTTCAGCGCGGTGGCGAACTCGCTGCGGTTGGCGTCGCCGACGATCACGTGCAGTCGCCGCAGCCCGGCCTCCTCGGTCAGGGGCTCGTCGCGCAAATTGACGATGGGCCGACCGCCAAAGCGCACGCGCTGGCTCATATCGATCGTCACGAACGCCGCGCGCTGCGAGATGTGAAACGGCAGGCCGCCGTCGTCCCGGTCGCTGATCGTCATACCGGCGCCGGCATAGAGCTGACGCGTGGTCAGGAAAGGCATCAGCCCCGTCGCCATGTCGAGACTGAGGGGACTGCGCCGCACGGCGTAGTTCTCGTGGTAGCCGAAGGTGTTTCCCAGGTAGTCGGTGTTGTTCTTGATGAAGAACAGGCGGCGATTCAGCTCCTGGCTTTCCACGGCATCCAGCAGCACGGCGTCCGCCGCGTTCTCCTGCTCCACGATGTCGTCCAGCGTGCGGCACTCGGCCGTGGCGTACTCGATGTGGCCGGAGTCCAGGTAGAGCCGCGCGCCGTTGAACAGGAAGCCGCCGTTCCCCGGGGTTTCGTCCCACTCCCGGGGCGCCGGGTCGATGATGCCGAAGCGGCGCTCGGCGAAGATCACGTTCTTGACCAGCGTGGCGGCCCGCGACGGTGGCATCTCACCGGCGCTGGCGTACTCGATCTCCGTGCCGAACAGCGCGTCCTTCATCGGCCGCGCGGGCTACTCCCCGCCGGGCTGCGGCGTCGGATCCGGGATCTCACGAATGATTCGCCGAACGTGCTCGCCCAGGTCGTCATCTTCCGCTGGCGCGGTCTCTTCGTCCGGGGCCGTCTTGGCGGGATCGGGCGGCGCCTCGATCTCACCTAGCGGCACCGGCCACCACGTGATGTTCATTGCTCATCCTCCTTCGGCGTCAAGCGCGGCCACTACATCATCGATGGTTGCGGCATTCTCAACCAGGGCGTAAAGCCGGTCGATCTCAGGTCCGGCGACCTCGGGCAACCGCACCGTGACGTCAACGCCATTGCGATGCAAGCGCACCCGATCCCACTCCATCGCCGTGATCGCCGGTCCAAACCTGGCCAGCAACGTGCCCCGCACGGCGGCCCTGGTGCCTGCCGGCGGCGTGGTGCGGGCTCCCGCGACCTGCGCCGGCGTCACCAGCGTGCGCATACGTCCCCCATCCGTCAGCCACTGGTGCACGCTGAGGCTCGGGTCCAGCAGGTGATACCCGAAGTCGAGGCGGCGCGCCGCCTCGGGCTCCGGATCGAGTTCCCGGAGAAGCGCTAGCTTGGCTGCCCAGTCGACTCGGTCGGACACGGACGTTGCGTCGGCGCGCAGATCGGCCAGCACTTGTCGCCACTCATCCAGCACCCAGTCCGTCTCGGCGTCGCGTCCCTGGAAGCGCTCGCAGGCGTCGAGCCACCACCGCTGGACGTCCAGGGGCGACACCGGGCGACGGTCATCGAGTTCGATGCCCGAGCCCAGCGAGAGATCGTGGGAGATCTGCTGGACCGCCGCGACGGGATCGCGCAGCCGGATGGGCGCCCGCCATCCGGATTCGACCGCGTCGAGCACCAGCGCGGTCGTCGCCGCCTTCATCCCCGTCGCCCACTCGCTGCGATTGGCATCTCCGGCGATTACGTGCAGCCGCCGGTACCGAGTTCGGTCGGCGTGCGGCTCGTCGCGCGTGTTGAAGATGGGCCGGCGCGCCGTCGTGTTGATCCCCACCACGGTTTCGAAGAAGTCGGCCCGCTGGGAAAGCTGCAGTGCGCCCGCATCGCCGCCTTCGATGCCTACGCGACCCGCGCCGGCGAAGACCTGGCGCGTCGCCAGGAACGGCACTAGCGCCTCAACCAGGTCGTCGAGCGGCACCTTGCGCAGCGTCAGGTAGTTCTCGTGGCAGCCGTAGCTGCGCCCGTGATAGTCCGTGTTGTTCTTCACCAGCCGCACCCGGCCGCCGTCCAGGCGAGCGTTGTGGGCGTTCTCCGCCGCATGCATCAGCGCCTCACCCGCGCGGTCCTGCGCCACCAGGTCCGTCACCGTGTGGCAGGCGTCGGTGCAGTACTCGGGGTGGTTGTGATCGTTGTAGAGCCGCGCGCCGTTCAGCAGCACGGTGTCGGCCAGCAGCTCGTCGCGGGTCATGCGCGAGCTCTGGGCCGTGGAGCCCAGGTGGTCGTTCGGATCGTGCTTCAGGGCGTCCACGCGGTTCCCGCGCAGGTCGCGACGCGGATCCTCGTCGGTGTAGTCCCAGCCGCGAAAGGCGACCGGCAGCGGCGCCGCGTGAATCAGCATTGCCGACTCAAACGCGAAGTCGGGCGGACCCGCAAATCCCTCGCAGTTGAGGCCGTATTCCGTCTCGATGCCGACCGGTCGGTTCATTCGGCGGCTCCGCTGTGTGCTATTTCCCGATTGGGGTTCCGACGTCGGCGGCTTCGGCGCGTTCGAGCACGACCTGGCCCAGCGCGATGTCCCACAGCGCAATGCCCTGCGACTCGAACAGCGTGATCTCTTCGGGGCTGGTGCGACCGGGCGCGCGTCCGGCCACCACCTGGCCGAAGTCGACCGCCTCGCCCCACTGAAACGCCCCGTCCTCAACGGCGCAGATCAGGTCGCCGCACTCAATCTTCGCGCCTTCCAGGTCGTCAACGAAGACCCGGTCGGCGCGGGCAATCGCGGCGCTGTCCAGCTCTCGATGCTGCGGGTGGTTGGTGCCCATGGCGACCACGTGCGTTCCGGGCTCGATCCAGTCGGCCTCGACGACGGGATCCGCGGCGTTGGTGGCCGTGATGACGACCTGCGCGCCCCGCACCGCCGCCTCGGCCGTGGCTGCCGGCTCCACCTCGACATCGAGCGTGGGCGACACCTCGGCAATCAACTGCTTAACGTTCGCCGGGTTGCGCGAATAGACCCGCACCGGCGCCGACGGTCGCACCGCGCACACGGCCTCGAGCTGCGTCCGCGCCTGCCGGCCCGAGCCGATGATGCCGATGGCTTCAACCTCCGGCGCTGCCAGGTATTTCACCGACACCCCGCTCGCGGCGCCGGTGCGAAGACCGCTCAGGCGCCCGGCTTCGATGACGGCGCTCAGGGCTCCGCTGACCGCGTCGAACAGCACCACGACGAAGCTGATGCGCCCGCCCGGAATGCTCGGATAGAGCTTGGCGCCCATGGCGCCGAGCTCGGGATCGGCCGCGCCCATGAGCTGCAGCGCGCCCTGCGTCGTGCGCGCTCGTCGGCGACCGACGTTCGCCGACGTCCCGCGGCCCTGCCGCTCAAAGGACGCCTCGATGACGCGCAGCGCCAGGTCCATATCGGCCAGGCGATCGACGTCCGCTTCGGTCAGATACCTCGCCATCTCGCTCCGTCCGTCTCATGTGGGGTTTGCCACCCACGGTGCCGCAGCCGACCATGCCGCGAACGCCATGGGCTTTCTCGTCGCGCACATTCTATTCGTGGTGGGCTTTGCGCTCGCCCTGCGCCGGGCGCAGACCCGTGGCTACGACTTTTTCCTCATGACCGGGACGAACTACGCCACCGGCCTCGTCATCGGCGTCGTTTGGCTGGCCGTTGCCGGAACCGCGACCGTGGACGCCCCGACCGTGCTGCTGGGGATCGTGCAGGGCGCGCGCTTTTCGCTGGCCGTCGTGGCGATCTATCTGCTGCTGGTGCGCACCGGCGTCGGCATCACCTTCGTGCTGTTGCGCATGTCGGTCATCGTGCCCACCGTGGCCTCAATCGTGTGGTTCGGCGAACGGCCCGATCCGCCGACCGTGGTCGGCATTGCGCTGCTGCTGGCCGCGCTGCCGCTGCTCACGCGCAGCGGCCGCAGCGAGGACGCCCAGCTGCGCGTCTGGTGGTACTGGCCGGTCGTCATCGGCACGCTCAGCGTCACCGGCGCCGGCCTCATTGCCGCCAAAGCGTTCGTCGAGGTCGCCCCCATGGAGAATCTGCCGCTCTACGCCACGTCCACCTTCGCCGCGGCGACGGCCATAGCGCTGGCGACCTACATCATGCGGCGGCGGATTCAACCGGAAGCGCGGCTCGTGGTCGACCAGCCCGCATCGCTCGGCTTCGGCCGCGCCTTCTTCCGGGAGCCTCTGGCCCTCGGCGTCGTCACCGGCGGCGTCAACATGGGCCAGCTGGTGCTCATTCTGCTGGCGCTGCGCGACGTGCCGGGCACGATCGTGTTTCCGGCCCAGAGTGCCGGTTCCGCGCTGCTCACCATCGCGGCGGGATACCTGCTGTGGCACGAGCGTCACAGCCGCGGGACCTTGGCGGGAGCCGGGCTGGCCGCGGTCGGGCTGGTGCTCGTCAGCGTTTAAGTCAGTCCGCATCTGGTTCTGGTGCTGGCGAGCCCTCATGCACGTACGTGCATGCAGGCAAGCTCCTCCCGTTCGTGGTGAGCCCTTCGGCAGGCTCAGGACAGGCTCTGTCGAACCACGCCCCTTCGACAAGCTCAGAGCCTGCCCTGAGTTCACCGAAGGGGCGAACGGGCTGGCGGCCCGTTCTGGCCGCCGCCCGCGTCGGGCGGCTAGCCTACGCCTGTCGGCTTTCCTGGAAGCAGCGCATGAAGATCACCAAGCTGCAATGCGATTTCATCTGGACCGGCAGCCGCAACTGGCTCATCGTGCGCGTGCACACCGACGCGGGCATCACCGGCATCGGTGAAGCCTTTCCCATCGGACCCGATCGCGCGATAGCCGAGACGGTGGACTACTTCCAATCGTGGATCGGAGGCTGGGACCCGTTCGACATCGAGCGCGTCTGGCATGAGCTCTACGCCGGCAGCCGCTTCCCCACCGGCTCGATCATCACGTCAGCCATCAGCGGCATCGACCAGGCGTTGTGGGACATCAAGGGCCGGGCGCTCGGCGTGCCGGTCTATGAGCTGCTCGGCGGCAAGGTCCGCGACCGCATTCGCGTCTATCAGTCGCCGGAGGGCGATACGCCCGCCGCGCTGGCCGACGACGCGCGCCGCCTGGTCGAGCGCTACGGATTCACCGCCCTCAAGATCGGCCCCTTCGCCGCGGCCGCCGACGCCTGGCCGTGGAGCCGACAGGTCGATAGCGCCGAGGAGCGCCTGGCGGCCGTGCGCGACGCCGTCGGCCCCGACATCGACATCGGCGTCGATCCCCACGCCAAGATCTTCGAGCCCGTGCGCGCGCTGGAGATGGCGGAGCGCCTCAAGCCCTATCGCCCCATGTTCTTCGAGGAACCGGTGCGGCCAGAAAACTTCGAGGCCCTGGCCAAGCTCACCGCCAAGAGCCCCATCCCCATCGCGACCGGCGAGGCCGTGTTCACTAAGTTCCAGTTCCGCGACCTGCTGGCGACGGGCGCCGCCGACATCATCCAGCCGGACGTGGCCGCCACCGGCGGGCTGACGGAGATGAAGAAGATCGCCGCCATGGCCCAGGCGCACTATGTCAGCGTGGCGCCCCACAACCCGCTGGGACCGCTGGCGACCACGACCAACGTGCACTTCGCCGCCACGGCGCCCAACTTCCTTGTGCTCGAGTACCACGCCGACGACGTGGGCCTGCGGGCCGAAATCCTGCACGAGCCCCTGAAGCTCGAGGACGGCTACGTCGTGTTGCCCGATGCGCCGGGACTGGGCGTCGATCTCAATGAAGAAGTCTTCGAGAAGCACCCCTACCGTCCCTGGCGCCGCGGCCGCCCCACCAAGGCTGACGGCATGTTGGCGTTCATCTAGGAATACTGACGCTGCGAGTCCGATCCCCTCATCCCACCCTTCTCCCTTGGGGAGAAGGAGCCGCACGAGCTGCCGGGTTGGGAGATGCCGCCACCGAAACTTTCCCGTCGCCACGCGGGCGGCCCGCGGGCGACGGTCCGGTTCCCTCTCCCACATGGAGAGGGTTAGGGTGAGGGGAACCTGATTTGGATGGCGCTACCGGCTGGCGAAGACTGTTGTCTAACTCGCCAAGGTCTCTCGCACGAGCCCGCCGATCTGCCGCAGCGTCTCCGGCCGCAGAAGCCCGAAGTTGTAGACCGCTGCGCGGTCGACCGGCAGCCGGGCGATGCGGTCCAGCCGCGCGGCGAACTCGGGACCGCCGGGGTCAAACTCGTCGGAGCCCCAGAGCATGACCACCAGCTCGATCTCGCGCCGGGCCGACCGTGCCAGCGCCGCCTGTCGCATGGCCTCGTCGGCTTCATCGGTCGGGTCCGGTAGCAGCAGGCCGTCGATGCGGTCCAGCAGATCGGCCAGGCGCAGTCCGGTGGGACCCCAGCCGGCGGCTGCGTGGGTCAGATTCAGGCGCGTCCCGGTTCCTCGCAGCGCGCGCTGCACGCCCTCCACCAGGCGCGTCGCCGACTGCTCGCGGGCTTCCAGGTAGCCGCGGAACTCCTCGTCGGTCTCGACGCGCGCCGCGATCGTGGCCTCGAGGTTGTCGGAGTCCTGCCGTCGCGATAAGCGATCGCGCAGCTCGCGCGCCACGTTCGCGCGCACCTCCACGGCGTCCACGCCGTGCGTGCGCGCCGCGGTGAGGCAGTTTTCGCAAAAGCACAGACCGGCCAGGAACCGGGACCACGGATCGAAGTCGATCAGGATGCGCTCGCGCACCCACCCGTAGGCAAAATCCGGATGCCCCGGCCGCTCCAGCAGCGCGCTGTGGACGGGGTACTGGCCGCAGAGATCGCCCACCAGCGCCGCCAGGTACTCCTGCACGTCCGGGCTCGCCGGGCACGTGGTGGCATAGCTGCGGGCGCCGAAGACGTTTTCCACCGCCGTATCCGGGTAGGCGCGGGCGATCCACGGCTGGAACATGCCGATCACCCAGGCGTTGAGCTGGATGCTGCGCGACGGGGCGTGCTCGGCGGCCAGCGCGTACGCGCTCAGCACCTCCGGCTCGTCGAAGACGCGGGGCTCGATGCGTCCGTATCGCTCCGCCCGGGCGGGAAAGTACACCGCGCCCTGCTCGGAGTAGTGAATCGACCGCTGCAGATTACGCGGCGCGAACGTCGAGATTGCGTGGTAGTTGGGGCACAGCTCGATCGCATCGAAGCCCGCGTCGCGCAGCCAGTCCAGCGCCGCCGCCACGCCCTCGTCGGCCAGATCCCACGGATAGGCCCAGACTGATAGCCGGCGACGCATTGCGGTCTCCTCGGCGGTTGCGGATCAATCCTAAGGTCTTCGACGCAGGCCGGCGGCACCAGATCAATGGAGGGGACAAGGAGGACCTGCGCTTCTGGGCATTGCTAGTTCATATTGGGCTGTTTTGCTAGTCAGAGCGGGAAGATTCGCTCACCGACCAAACTGCGAGAGACCTGCGGCGATCACCAGGGAAGCAGTGTAGAATTGGTCTATTGGGTCCGGTTGCGTTCATTGGTGCAGCACGGAATCCTGCGATTACCTGGCCGAAGCTGACTAGTTGGTCGTGCTAGCTTCGCGGGCCGCATTGGCCACAAGGACTCAAAGCTCTTAGGGGGAGGGACCGCAGTGACCACTACTGCAGGAGAGCAGGAACTGGAATTGCTAAAAGGGAGATTCGAAAAGAGAGAGGCCGGAGTAACGGAATTGATGGAGCTATACGAAAAAACTGAAGCCATCTATGTTCAGGCATCCGTATCTATTTCCAATACAGAGACTATTTACACCGTAGATTCGACCAATTCTTCGAGTGGCGATGCCTACATGGGGTGAGATCTTAGCCGAAATAAAAGAATCTGCAAGGACTGATGGCAGTCCTGACTTCGATTCGATCCGCCGTCGCTATTTGCAAGGCATGCACCATGTGACTGGAAGAGCATCGATACTATATGCTACTGCTTGGCTTGAACCGACACCAATTTCTCCCGCGGAACTTCAGATTAGCTTGGCTGATGTGCAAGGGTTTATGGAAGCCGTATCCAATATAGATGAGCGAGAACTGGATCTTATCGTGCATAGCCCTGGTGGATCGGCGGAGGCCGCCGAATCGCTGGTGGAGTACCTCAGGGAGCGATTTGATCATATCCGAGTATTCGTGCCTGTTGCTGCCATGTCTGCCGCGACCATGATTGCGCTGTCTGCCGATGAAGTGGTTATGGGTCAGCATTCGCAACTCGGACCGATAGATCCGCAATTCATAATCTCTACACCTGAGGGACCCAGATCGGCTCCGGCTAAAGCAATTCTCAATCAGTTTGAGCTTGCCAAGGACGAGTGCAAGGAGCCGGAAAACCTCGCTGCATGGATGCCAATTCTCAGGACGTATTCACCCGGATTGCTAACTCAATGCAACGATTCCCGGAGTCTTGCGTCTACAATGGTGGCCGGATGGTTAGAGCGCTATATGCTCTCTGCTGAAGAAGGCGCAGTTTCGAAGGCGCAGTGTATTGCTGATTGGTTTGCAGAATATGACTCGTTCCAATCACACAGTCGCCGCGTGGGTCGCGATGAAGCCAGGCAGCAAGGAGTAAAGATCCGCGATCTAGAGGAAGACGGGAATCTGCAGGATGTGGTGCTCTCGGTGCATCACGCGACGATGCACACGTTCGGCAGTACCGGGGCGCACAAGATAATCGAGAATCATCATGGACGTTCATGGGTCCGGATGAGTAGGCCGCTGGCGATTCCTGGAGTGCGAGACCCGGCAGATGGCGAGTCGGGATGACGTGTGAGATGCCGTGCTGGTCGAAAGTGAAAGCAAGACACGTACGAGAGCGTCGCTAGACGAATACTTGGGCTTGAGCGAGGAGAACCAGCTCACGCTTCCCGATTGAAGGAACCATCCCCATGAACAACGGTCGAACGGTCTTTATGAACGGCCACTTCGTGCCCGAGACCGAGGCGCGCGTATCGGTGTTCGACTCGGCGCTGGTGTGGGGCGACATGGTGTTCGAGACCACGCGCTCGTTCGCCCATCGTCCCTTCAAGCTGCGCGAGCATCTGGAGCGGCTGCACGCGTCCATGATCGCCAGCGACATCGACTGCGGCATGACGTTGGACGAGCTCGAGGAAGCCACCGACGAGCTCGTGCGCCGCAACGAGCCCCTCTATCCGCCCGACGTCGACTTCACCATCGTGCACAACATGTCGCCGGGCGTCTTCGCGCTCTACGC